>JAQULV010000010.1 GCA_028718405.1 Smithellaceae bacterium | reverse complement strand
GCGACAATGGAGAAGGATGAAACATTCATGAGGCTCGCCCTGGCCGAGGCCGGCAGGGCGGCGGCCGGTGGCGAGGTGCCGGTGGGAGCCGTAGTTGTCTTTGCGGGCGATGTCATAGCGGCGACCCACAACAGCCCCATTACGCTGAAAGATCCCACAGCCCATGCCGAAATCATCGCGATCAGGGAGGCCTGCCGGAAGGTCGGCAACTACCGCCTGACCGGCGCGTCGCTTTTCGTGACACTGGAGCCTTGCGTCATGTGCTGCGGCGCCATCGTCCAGGCGCGCCTGGACAGGGTCGTCTACGGTGCCGCCGATCCCAAGGGCGGAGGGGCTTCCTCTCTCTATAGTATCTTGAGCGATAGCAGGCTGAACCATCAGGTCGGGGTCGTGGGCGGGATCCTCAAGGAGGAGTGTGCGGAAATTTTGAGTAGATTTTTCCGGGAAAAAAGGATAACATCCACCGCTCTTTGAACGTAACATATGGAAATATGATGGAGAGGTACCGAAGCGGTCGTAACGGGATCGACTCGAAATCGATTTAGGGGCCAAAAGCTCCTACGGGGGTTCGAATCCCCCCCTCTCCGCCAGATCAGTTAAGCGTTGTCCCCGCCCGCCAGCGGGGGCTGTGGTTTGAGATCAGTTGGAGAGATGTCCGAGAGGCTGAAGGAGCACGACTGGAAATCGTGTGTACGCCCACAAAGGTGTACCGGGGGTTCGAATCCCCCTCTCTCCGCCATGATCTGCGGCCGCAGGTCTAAAGTTTAAGATGGCCGGGTCCCGTGCAACGGAGGGTTGTGAACCCCGTCAGGTCCGGAAGGAAGCAGCGGCAGCAATTTCCTTCGTGTGCTACGGGTAACCTGGCTGTCGATAAGAAAGAGTTCACGCTCGCTGCACCATCAACCATGTCACTCAAGAAGCGCAATACCGCACATCCTTAAGGAGCAACTTTGGATTACCAAGTTCTGGCCCGAAAATGGCGCCCCCAAGTCTTCTCAGACGTGGTGGGCCAAGAGCATGTGGTCAAGACGCTGGTCAACGCCATCAGTCATGACCGCATCGCGCACGCCTTTGTCTTCAGCGGGCCGCGTGGTGTCGGCAAGACCTCTATCGCCCGCATCATGGCCAAGGCCCTGAATTGCGAGAAAGGGCCGGCCGCCGTCCCTTGTAACGAGTGCAGCAACTGCACACATATAACCGACGGCACGTCGATGGACGTTCGCGAGATCGACGGCGCCTCCAACCGCGGGATCGACGAGATCAGGGAACTGCGGGAGAATGTCCGTTTCGCGCCGCTTTCCTCGCGCTACAAGATCTACATTATCGACGAAGTCCACATGCTGACGAGAGAGGCCTTCAACGCCCTGCTGAAGACCCTGGAAGAGCCGCCCGCCCACGTCATCTTCATCTTTGCCACGACGGAGACGCACAAGGTGCCGGCGACGATCCTGTCGCGCTGCCAGTGTTACGATTTCAGAAGGATATCCATCCGCCGGATCGCCGAGAATCTGAAAAAGATCGCCACTGCCGAGAGCGTCAGGATCAGCGATACGGGTCTGTCCTGGATCGCCGAGGCCGGCGACGGAAGCTTGCGCGATTCGCAGAGCATCTTCGACCAGGTCATCTCCTACGGCGGCTTCGATATCTCCGATCAGGCGATCGAGGAGATCCTCGGCCGCTCCGACCGCAAGTTCATCTTCGCCCTATCCTCAGCCGTCCTGGCGCGCGACGCCGGTAAATGCCTCAAGATCATCGAGGATGCCTATTTCGCCGGGCTGGACATGCGTTACTTCTACCAGCGTCTCACGGCGCACTTCCGCAATCTTCTTCTCGTTAAGATCGTCGGTTCCGACGAGCAGTTTTTTGAGATCTCCACCGACGAACAGGCGGCGCTCCGCAATCAGGTCGGTGAGAGCACGCGCGATACGATTCAGAGGCTTTTAGATATCCTCTTGGCCGAAGAGGAGAGCATCAGGAGAAGCGGCGACCCCAAACTGAACATCGAGGCGATTGCAGTTCGGATGGCTTACCTGGAGCCGCAAATCCCCATCGACGAGATCCTGGTCCGGATGGGGGAACTGACGAAGAAGTTGAACATGGTACCCCCTCCGGGACGGAGTGATTACTCTGGGAAACCGCAGGCAGCACCGAAGTCCGAGATCAAGGAAGATGGGGCCGCATATGAAGCTGAGCCCGCGCCCGCACCGGCGCCGCCACCCGCAGCCGTTGCGATTGAAGACGATCCTGCCGAACGCTGGAACGACTTCAGGAAATACGTCCGCAGCGAGAACTCACCTTTAGCTTCGAAGCTCGAGCCCGGGCGATTCCTTCGCTTCGAGAAGAATTGTTTTCACATCGCTTTCAGCAAGGGTTACATCTTCTTCGATGAACTCAACGCCCGCGAGCAGAAGAAACGACTCTCCGATCTCGCCGCGGATTTCTTTCAACGGGAAGTGGCGGTCAAGTGGGAAATGCTGGAGACGACAAACGGTGCGGCGGAAAGCGGCGGGAGCAAAGCCAGCCGGAGCGGAGAGCTCAAGCGCAAGGCCCTGAATCATCCCCTTCTGAAGACGGTCTTCGATGTCTTCGAAGGCGCCGAGATCACGGACATCATCACCAAGACGGACAAGAAGGCATAAATATCCAAGGAGGCAGCATTGAACATCGGTAACATAATGAAGCAGGCGAAGAAGATCCAGGAGCGCATGGCCCAACTGCAGGAAGAGTTGGCCCTACGGACGGTCGAGGCCTCTGCCGGCGGCGGCATGGTGAATGTCGTCGTGAACGGCAAGTATGAGCTCATCTCGCTCAAGATCGAAAAAGAGGTGGTCAATCCCGAAGACGTGGAGATGCTCCAGGACCTCATCGTCGCCGCGGTGAACGAAGGGATGCGCAAGGCCCAGGAGATGGCCGCGGCCGAGATGGGAAAGATCACGGGCGGGCTTAACATCCCGGGGCTTACGTAAGGTTTGCCATGACAGGTTACGCCCTTCCTATTAAGCGCCTGATCGCGGAGTTGTCGAGATTTCCCGGGATCGGCGAAAAGACGGCCACGCGCCTGGCGACCTTTATCCTGCGCGAAACGGAAGAAGACGCGCTGAGACTCGCCGAGAGCATCGCGGAGGTGAAGAGAAAGATCCGCCTCTGCAACGTCTGCCACAACCTGGCCGAAGGAGAGCTTTGCGATATTTGTAAAGACACTTCCCGGCATCGCGACGTGATCTGCGTCGTCGAGGAGCCCGATACCCTGATCGCCATCGAGGAGAGCGGCGGCTTTCAGGGAAGTTACCACGTCCTGCACGGCGTCCTTTCTCCGTTGGACGGCATCGGCCCCGAGCACCTGAAGCTCGATCAACTGGTGAGCAGAATAAAGAATGAAGGGGTGAAGGAGTTGATCATCGCCACCAACCCCAACGCCCAGGGTGAATCGACGGCGATATTGATCACCAGGCTCGTTCGCGAGATGGAGGTGAAGGTCACTCGAATCGCCTGCGGGGTGCCTTTAGGCGGCGATCTGAAGTACACCGACAAGATGACCCTGGCCAAGTCGCTGGAATTCCGCCGCGACATGTAGAGAGGATATCCTTGCGCGAGATACCCGCCGATAAGATCACTGAGATAGTGAAGGGACTTTTCATCGCTGCCAATCTGGAGTTGGAAGAGGATGTGGTGAAGAGCATCGAGGACTGCCGCGCCGTCGAGGATTCGCCGATTGCATCCCACGTTCTCGACAAGATCCTGGAGAATGCCCAGGTCGCGAAAGAGGAATCCCTTCCGTTGTGTCAGGATACGGGGCTTGCGCTTCTCTTCGTCGAGCTTGGTCAGGACGTTCACGTAACGGGCAGCGATTTCCACGGCGCCATTGAAGAAGGCGTGCGCCGGGCCTATGCGAACGGCTATCTGCGTAAATCCATCTGCGATCCCTTAACCCGGCTGAATACCGGCGACAACACTCCCGCCGTGATCCACACCGAGATCGTTCCGGGAGACAAGATCAGGATCATTGCCATGCCCAAGGGCGGCGGCAGCGAGAACATGAGCGGTGCGACCATGCTCGTTCCGGCTGCGGGCGAAGAGGGGATCAAGAATTACGTAATCGAAATGGTGAAGAAGGCCGGACCCAATCCCTGCCCGCCGATCATCGTGGGCGTGGGGATCGGCGGCGATTTGGAGAAGGCGGTCATCCTTTCCAAGAAAGCGCTCCTGCGCAAGGCGGGCGAGCGCAACCCGCGCGACCCGCGTCTGGCCAGGATGGAGGAAGAGCTTCTTGCCGTGATCAACGCGCTGGGCATCGGCCCGCAGGGTTACGGTGGCAGGACGACGGCGCTGGCCGTGCATATGGAGATGATGCCCTGCCACATCGCGTCGTTTCCGGTCGCCGTGAATATCCAGTGCCATGTGGCGCGGCACAAGGAAGCCGTCATCTGAGGACTGCCGGATGTCAAAGACGATCGAACTAACCACTCCCCTGACCGACGAAGTTCTTTCCGGACTCAAAGCGGGAGATGCCGTCCTCATCAGCGGCGATGTCTACACCGCCCGCGATGCGGCACACCGGCGAATGGTCGAGGCCCTCGATAGGGGCGAGGCGTTACCCGTCGATCTGAAGGGCAAGGTGATCTTCTATGCGGCGCCGACGCCGGCCCCGCCGGGAAAGGTCATCGGCTCCATCGGACCCACGACGAGCTACCGGATGGACCCCTTCACGAAACGTCTGCTTGATCTGGGATTGAAAGGTATGATCGGCAAAGGCAAGCGCGCCCCCGAGATCATGGAAGCATTGAAGGCTCACCGCGCCGTTTACTTCGGCGCCATCGGCGGCATCGCCGCGCTTATGTCGCGTTGCATTACGAAGGTCGAACCGATCGCCTACGCCGATCTGGGACCGGAAGCCATCGTGAAACTCACTCTGAACAAACTTCCCGTCGTCGTCATCGGCGATACCCGCGGCGGCAATCTCTACGAGTCGCTGCCCTGAAATCTCTTGCGTCGCTACGTTGTTCCGCAACTGAAAGAGGCATTCCTGCGTAAGCGTTAGGCTTTGGATGCCCGGTTTTCACGGGTATGACAACGTCTGAATCATTTAAGAACCCCTATTTCTTCTGTTCACTCAACGTGCGGGAAAACAACGCATGACAAGGTCCCTGACCTGCGCCAGCCATTTCTGCCGTTGTGCTTCCGTGCTGGTCACGACCACGCTGAACACTTCGCGTCTGACATCTTTCACGCCGCACAGACCGAAGATGCAGTTCTTCCAGATCGTCTCCAGCGGATCGCCGAAGACGGCCCGCTCGCGCTCGGCAGGAGTATTAGAGGTGTTGAAAACGATGGCGGCCTTGGCCTTGAGCAGTCCCGCCGGAACACCTTCGCCGCTATCTCCTTCGAGAAAATTGTAGGCCACTCCCGGACGGATCACCCGGTCCACCCAACCCTTGAGAATGGCGGGCGGCTGCCCCCACCAGTTCGGGTGGACGATCACGATGCCCTCGGCCTCTGCGATCTCTTGGCAATGTTGGTCGATTGAGGACGAGCAGGGTGCTTGGGCAGGAATTTCAGATGCCGGAAGGATGGGATCAAATCCTTCTTCGTAAAGGTCATGGAAGCTTACGCTGTGACCGGCTTGGCGCAGCTCAACGACAGCCGTCTCGGCAATGGTGCGGTTGAAACTCCTTTTGTCCGGATGTGCAAGGATAACGGATACCTTCATTCCCCTCCCGAATGGTGAGTGTTGGGTTCGTCTCTTCCCTGTCATAAGATCAGTGTCGCTGTCAAACGAAAAGGCGCCTGGATGCGGTCTGGATACCCGCTTTCGCGGGTGTGACTATTTAGAGTCATTCCCGCCCCTGTCTGCGCAGAGCCTGCCCCGGACTTGATCCGGGGGATAAACTGGGGCGGGAATCCAGCGCACTGAATATAAAGACCGGATTCCGGGTCAAGCCCGGAATGACAAGCATGGTTCGCCCCGTCCGCTTGCGCCGAGAGAGACCTTTCGGAAGGGCCGGTATGCCTGTAAGTCCCAGGGGGGAGGGGATTGCGCGAAATATCTGTTGACAGAAAATTACGAATTGGATAAGCATTCACACTTAATTCCTGAATTAGGTTTAACCAATCGGGAAGGAACGAAAACGGGGAGAATCTAAATGATAGAGGTAAGATGGCATGGAAGAGGCGGTCAGGGGGCGGTAACCTCCGTGGAGATGCTTGCCCTGGCGGCCATTGAAGAAGGCAAGTTCGCCCAAGGATTTCCGAGCTTCGGCCCGGAGAGACGCGGGGCGCCCGTTACGGCCTTCAACCGCGTAGACGACCATCAGATCAAGCTCCGCTCCGGTATCTATAACCCCGACGTAGTCGTCGTCCTGGACGAGAGCCTCATAAGCCTCGTCAACGTGACGGAAGGTCTGAAGCCCGATGGCGTCCTGATCGTGAATACCACGAGGTCCGCCAAAGAGCTCGCGAAGCTCTTAAACTATAGCGGCAAGATTGCTACCGTCGACGCCCTGGGTATTGCCAGGCAGGAGCTGGGGGTACCGATTACCAATACGACGATGCTGGGGGCGCTCATCAAGGTTACGAACGTGGTTAAACTCGATTCGGTCAAAGGACCCATCGAGCACCGTTTCGGCCGGATCGCCCAGAAGAATATGAATGCCCTGCAGAGGGCCCACAAAGAAGTTAAGTTAAATTATAAATAACCCTGATCGAGGTAAGATATGGCAGACAAGAAGGGGCCAGAGACTTGGAAAGAGATGAATCCCGGATGCATGGTCTTCCGGCCGGGAAGTTCCCGGGAGTACCACACGGGGAGCTGGCGGGCGCAGAAACCCGTCTGGCAGAACGAGAAATGCATCAAGTGCGGGATCTGTTACATATTCTGCCCTGAAGGGTGCATCAAGGAGGACGAGGAGGGCTACTTCGTGGCCGACCTTAATTACTGCAAGGGCTGCGGCATTTGTGCCCACGAGTGCTGGCCCGGCGCGATCAAAATGGTTGAGGAGGACTGAGGCATGTCGAAGCGCATAGGAATGGAAGTAGCTATCGCCGCCGCGGAGGCGGCCGCGCTGTGCCGGTTCGACGTGGCAGCCGTCTATCCCATCACGCCCCAGTCCCACGTGGCCGAGCACCTCTCCGATATCGTCGCCGACGGCCGGATCGACGCCGAGTTCATCACGGTGGAATCCGAGCACTCCGCCCTGAGCTCCGCCATCGGTGCAGCGGGCACCGGCGCCCGGGTCGTCACGGCGACCAGCTCCCAGGGGCTCATGTACATGCACGAGGTGCTGCCCATCGCTTCGGCCATGCGGCTCCCCATCGTCATGATCATCGCCAACCGCGCCGTCTCGGGACCGCTGAACATCTGGAACGACCACACCGACATCATGCACGAACGCGACACGGGCTGGATTTCCCTTTTCGCTCAGAACGGCCAGGAAGTAGTCGACATGACGATCCAGGCCTTCAAGATCGGCGAACACAGAGACGTGATGCTCCCCGTGAACGTCAACATGGACGGCTTCCAGCTCACCCACATGGTGGAGCCCATCCTTATGCCCGAGCAGGAGGAGGTCGACAAGTTCCTCCCCGCTTACAAACCCTACGCCATGGTCCATCCCGATACGCCCGTATCCATGGGGACGCTGGCGATGCCCGAGTTCTACGCCGAGGCCCTGAAGGCTAAAGACATGGCCATGGCCGCTTCGCGCAAGATCATCGCCCAGGTCTGGAAGGACTGGGAAAAGCAGTTCGGCCGGAAGTACGAACCCATCGAAGCCCATCGGGCCGAGGACGCCGAGGTGCTCATGCTTACGATGGGCTCCATGGGAGAGACGGCCGAGATCGCCATCAACGAGCTGCGCAAGCACGGCGTCAAGGCCGGGCTTTTGAAGCTGAAACTCTGGAGACCCTTCCCCTTTGAGGAACTGAAGAAGCTGACCAAGAACGCCAAGGTCCTGGTCGTTACCGACCGCGCCGTATCTTTCGGCGGCCCCGGCGGTCCCGTCTGCGGCGAGGTGAAGGCGGCGCTCTACGACGAGCCCAACCGCCCCAAGATTGTAAACTACCTGATCGGTCTGGGCGGCCGCGATCTGACCATCTCCGATTTCGTGGACATGATGAAAAGAGCCGCCGAGGCTACGAAGAAGATGCCAGCGGAAGCCTATGAATATTATGGAGTGAGGGAATAATGAAGGCACTAGTCGAAAACTTTGATATATTCGCGCCGCGTCTGGTCGACAAGGAAGAATACTTCTGCGCCGGACACCGCGCCTGTCAGGGCTGCGGCGAGGCGCTGGCCATCAGGCAGATGTGCAAGGCCTTAGGCAAGGACACGGTCATCGCCAATGCCACGGGCTGCATGGAGGTCATCTCGACCCTCTACCCCACAACGGCCTGGAAACTTCCCTGGATACACGTCGCCTTCCCGAACGCCGCGGCTGTCGGCTCCGGCGTTGAAGCGGGTCTCACCGCCCTGCGCCGCAAAGGGAAGATCGCCGACCGTTATGTAAAGACAGTCGCCATCGGCGGCGACGGCGGGACGGCCGATATCGGTCTGCAGGCCCTCTCCGGTGCCATGGAGAGGGGGCACGATATGCTCTACGTATGCTTCGATAACGAAGCCTACATGAACACGGGCATCCAGCGCTCCAGCGCCACCCCCTTCGGGGCTTCGACGACGACTGCCCCTGCCGGTAAGGCCTCCTTCGGCAACAAGACCTGGAAGAAGAACCTCCCCGAGATCATGGTGGGCCACAACCTGGCCTACGTCGCCACGGCCTGTCACAGCTACCCGCTGGATTTCATCGAGAAGGTGAAGAAGGCGCGAAAGATCAAAGGACCTACCTATATCCACTGCTTCTCCGTCTGTCCCACCGGCTGGCGGGCCAAGTCGGAAGAGTGCATCAAGCTGGGGAGGCTGGCCGTCGAGACGGGCGTCTTCCCGCTCTACGAGGTCGAGAAAGGCAAGTACCGGATGACCATCGATCCGCCGGAGAAGCTCCGTCCCGTGGAAGACTACTTGAAGCCCCAGGGACGTTTCCGCCACCTGACGCCCGATCAGATCAAGATCATCCAGGACCGCGTGATCCTCGAGTATAAGAAGCTCCAGAACAAGATCAAGTGCTCCAAGTCCTGGGACGAGCTTGCCAAGTAGAGCCAGAGATAATTCAAGGTGATGAAAGAATGAAGAAGACTGCAACCAAGACCGAAACCGTGGATAAGAAGATCAAGGCAATCGTCGATAAGTACAAAGGCGACAAGACGGCGCTGATTGCCGTTCTCCAGGATATCCAGGATGCCTGCCGTTACCTGCCGAAGGACGCCCTCACTTACGTGGCCGAGAAGTTGGCGGTTCCCGTCAGCCGCATCTACGAAGTGGCGACCTTTTACAACGCCTTCAGCCTTAAACCCCAGGGCAAACATCTCATCGAGGTGTGCGCCGGTACGGCCTGTCACGTGAAGGGCGGCTTCAACCTCCTGGAGAAGCTGGAGCGCGAGCTCGACATCGCCTGCGGCGATACCACCAAAGACGAGCTCTTCACGCTGGAGCAGGTGCGGTGCCTGGGCTGCTGCTCGCTGGCGCCGGTCGTTCGCATCGGCGGCAATATCCATGCTTTTCTGACCCAGGATGAGATTCCCAAGGTCTTAAAGACATATAAGGAAATGTGATAGGGAGGCAACGTGAGTAAGATCAACACAAGGGAAGCCTTGGACAAGGCGGCAAAGAAAGGGCTCAGCACGCTGATTCCCGCCAAGATAAAGATCACCGTGGGCATGTCTACCAGCGGCATCGCCTCCGGGGCCCAGGGGGTCTACGACGCCCTGGCCGCCGAGATCAAAAAGAGAAAGCTCTCCATCCTGCTGACCAAGACGGGAAGTATGGGCATGGACTGCATGGAGCCGCTGATCGACGTGATGGCGCCGGGGAAGCCCCGTCTGTCTTACGCCATGGTGACGGCCGCGAAAGTTCCGCAGCTCATGGACGAGATCGCTAAGGGGACGTTGGAGCCGATCCGCCCCTTCTATCGTACCGACGGCGAACAATCGCTCATCACCGGCGAGAAGATCAAGTTCGTCAAAGGCGCTCTTCCCAAGGAGTTGAAGGAGATCCCGGAGATCAACGAGGTTCCCTTCTACAAGAAGCAGATCAAGATCGCGACCCGCAACTGCGGAATCATCGATCCCGAGAATATCGACGAGTACATCGCCCGGGGCGGCTACAGCGCTCTGGCGAAGGCACTCACCCAGAAACCCGACAAGCTCATCGACGACGTGATCGCCTCGGGGCTCAGAGGCCGCGGTGGCGGCGGGTTCCCCACGGGCGTCAAGTGGCGCTCCTGCCGGGAGGCCGAAGGCGACATCAAGTACGTCATCTGCAACGGCGACGAGGGCGACCCCGGTGCCTACATGGATAGAAGCGTCATGGAGGGCGATCCCCACTCCGTCCTCGAAGGGATGATCATCGGCGCCTATGCCGTGGGGGCCCACGAGGGCTTCATCTACGTGAGAAACGAATATCCGCTGGCCGTGGCGAACCTTTCCAAGGCCATCGAGCAGGCAAGGGCTAACGGCTTCCTCGGTAAGAACATCTTCGGAAGCGGCTTCGATTTCGACATCCGGATCGCCAAGGGCGCCGGCGCCTTCGTATGCGGCGAGTCCACGGCGCTGATGGCCTCCCTGGAAGGGAAGGCCGGCGAGCCCCGGGCCAAGTACATCCACACCGTCGAGCACGGCCTCTGGAACCGGCCCTCGAACCTTAACAACGTCGAGACCTGGGCCAATGTGCCGGTGGTCATCGCCCGCGGCGGTAAGTGGTTCGCCGGGATCGGCTCGAAGGAATCGACGGGGACGAAGGTCTTCTCGCTCGTCGGCAACGTCAAGAACGTGGGGCTCGTCGAAGTTCCCATGGGAATTCCTCTGAAAGAGATCGTCAACGACATCGGCGGCGGGATCCCCGGCGGGCGCAAATTCAAGGCCGTCCAGACGGGCGGTCCCTCGGGCGGCTGCATCCCCGCGAAGCTGGGAAGTCTTCCCGTTACCTACGACGAACTGTCCAAGGCCGGCTCCATGATGGGCTCCGGCGGCATGATTGTCATGGACGACAAGACCTGCATGGTCGATATCGCCCGCTACTTCATCGAATTTCTGGAGTCCGAATCCTGCGGGAAGTGCGTCCCCTGCCGCGAAGGCGTGAAGAGGATGCGCGACATCTTGGAAGACATCTGCAAGGGCAAGGGCAAGGAAGGGGATGTGGAGCTTCTGCAGTCCATGTCGCAGGCGATCATCGACGGGTCGCTTTGTGCCCTGGGCGGGAGCGCTCCGAACCCCGTGCTTTCCACGATCAAGTATTTCCGCGACGAGTACGACGCCCACATCAAAGAGAAGCGCTGCCCGGCCGGAGTGTGCAAGCCGCTCATCACCTACAGTGTCCTTAAGGACAAGTGCACGGGCTGTATGCGGTGCGCCAAGGTGTGTCCCACTAAGGCGGCGACCGGCGAGAAGAAGAAGACACACAAGATCAATAAGAAGCTCTGCATCAAATGCGGTGCCTGTCTGGAAGCCTGTAAATTCGGCGCAATAAAGGTAGAATAGGAAATGACCATGGTGAATTTTATCATTGACGGTAAGAAGGTTGAGGGCGAGAAGGGACAGACCGTACTGGAGGTGGCCCGTGCCAACGGCATCGAGATTCCCACCCTCTGTTCCCAT
>JAQULV010000009.1 GCA_028718405.1 Smithellaceae bacterium | reverse complement strand
TGACCAAGTCTCTTGCAGAAGAAATCCAGGCGGAGTTACGCTGTTTGGCCAGTTCATTGGAGTCGCGCTTAAAGGCGGACCAAGCGGCGGGACGTGATCTCTCATACCTCCGTCTTTCGGAAGCGAACTGTCTTACCACCCCCGCAGAGAAGGCGCGGTCCGATTCCCCTCACTCCCTGGAAGAGGTGCGGGCCGAACTCGGCGATTGCAGGAGATGCCTGCTGTGCGAGACACGGCGCCATCTCGTTTTCGGCGAGGGTAACCCCACGGCCCGGCTCGTCTTCGTAGGTGAAGCCCCCGGTGAAGAGGAAGATCGCCAGGGGAGACCTTTTGTCGGCCGCGCCGGCCAGCTTTTGACAAAGATTATCGAGGCCATGGGACTGAAGCGAGAGGATGTCTATATTTGCAACATTCTCAAGTGTCGTCCTCCCAAGAACCGTAATCCGGAGCCGATGGAAATCAAAGCCTGTGAGCCTTTCCTCATCCGACAGCTTCGCGCAATCGGGCCAGAGATTATCTGTGCCCTGGGTACCTTCTCTGCCAAGACCCTGCTCAAAACGGATGTCCCCATAACTGTCATGCGGGGGCAATTCTACTCTTATGAGGGGATCAAGCTTATGCCCACGTATCACCCCGCGTATCTCCTGCGGAACCCGGCGGCAAAGAAACAGGTGTGGGAGGACATTCAACTCATCATGAGAGAACTGGGACTTTCTCTGCAGGGCCGTCCTCCGCAGAGTTGAGACGCCCGGCCAATCGATTCGAATATAGCGCAACCTTGAATGGTGAGACGATAAATCCCTTGGGGGTGTTTCATGGGAAAGATGTTCCTTAAGATGCCAAACTCGGGAATTTTGGTTGGCCTGTTGCTTCTCATTTTTACGGGTAGTGGGTACGGGCAGGAAGCTCGGCCCTTTTTTGACGTAATTACGGTCGACGCCACGATATCCCCCCCTATCGCTGAATACGTATTACAGAGCATCCAGGATTCTTCCCGTGAAGGGGCCGAAGGGATCATTATCCTGCTCGACACTCCGGGTGGACTTGATCTGGCTATGCGCGACATCGCCAAAGGATTTCTCAACGCGCCCCTGCCCGTCGTCGTTTACATCTATCCGGCCGGTGCCCGGGCCGCTTCGGCGGGAGTAATCATCACCATGGCTGCCCATATCGCTGCCATGGCACCCGGCACTAACATCGGGGCGGCTCATCCCGTGGGGCTGGGGATTGGAGGCATGGACAAAACCATGTCCCTTAAGGTAGAAAACGATGCCGTGGCCTATGTGAGAGGCATTGCTGCGAAAAGAGGGCGCAACGAAGACTGGGCGGAACAGGCCGTCCGCAAGAGCGAATCGATTACTGCTGAGCAGGCGCTGAACCTCAAGGTGATCGATTACGTTGCCTCAGATGTCAATGATCTGCTGACAAAGATCGATGGCAAGGAGGTCATTTTGCCGGACGGAGCGCGCATCCTCGATACCAAAGGGGCGGCGCTTCACTATAAGAAGATGGGCTTGCGTCAGCGGATTCTGGCGACGATCAGCGATCCCAATATTGCATACATCTTGCTGCTGGTGGGACTGGCCGGCCTCTATTTTGAACTGGCCAATCCGGGTGTCATGCTTCCCGGCATCATCGGGGGGATCTCACTAATCCTGTCTTTCTTTGCGATGCAAACGCTTCCCGTCAATTATGCGGGCGTTCTTTTGATCCTTTTCGGCATAATCCTTTTTATTGCCGAGATCAAAGTAATCAGCCACGGTCTGCTCACAGTGGGCGGCATCATCTCGCTGGTCATAGGATCACTGCTCCTGTTCAAGTCGCCCGAGCCGGCGCTCCGCGTGTCTTATAATGTGATGGCCTTTACGCTTGTCGTGATCAGCGCATTCTTTGTCGCCGTCATCAGTCTGGCCGCAAAGGCCCAAATGAAAAAGAAACAAACCGGGCGTGAAGCCATGGTCGGCATAGAGGGGAGAACGGTGACGGAGATCGACAGGGAGGGAAAGGTATTTGTCAAGGGCGAGTACTGGCAGGCGTGGAGCGATGAGCCCATCGGGAGGGACGAACCAGTGAAGGTCGTTGCTATAGACGGCCTCAGGCTTAAGGTTCGAAAGCTCTGAGCGAGCATCGTTATACCAAGGCGCGGATGCGGGAGGGTGCAAACCCTCAGAGGAATAGAACCACAGACGATTGTTTCCAAGGAGGTTGATATGTATTTTGCACCGGTCGTACTTATCGTATTGGCGGTCATGTTCCTGGCCTCGGCAATCCGGATCCTGAATGAATATGAACGGGGAGTGATCTTCCGCCTCGGCAGGGTCATAGATACCAAAGGACCGGGTCTCATCATCCTGATCCCTGTCGTGGACAAGATGGTGAAGGTGGATATGCGGACCATCACGCTGGAAGTTCCACCCCAAGACGTAATCACGAGGGACAACGTTTCCATCAAGGTCAACGCTGTCGTATACTTCCGCGTCATGGACGCCAACGCTGCCGTCATCGACGTGGAGAACTATCTCTACGCAACCTCCCAGCTTGCCCAGACCACCCTGCGTAGTGTCTGCGGACAGGCCGAACTGGACGAGATCCTCTCGCAACGGGAAAAGATCAACCTACACTTGCAGGAGATCCTGGATCGCAGTACCGATACATGGGGGATCAAGGTTTCGCTCGTCGAGGTTAAGCAGATCGATCTGCCCGAGGAAATGAAGAGGGCCATCGCCAAACAGGCCGAAGCCGAAAGGGAAAGGCGTGCGAAGGTTATCAACGCCGAGGGCGAATTCCAAGCGGCTCAGAAACTGATCGAGGCGGCGGCCCTTATGGAGACCCAGCCAATGTCGCTGCAACTCCGTTACCTGCAAACGTTGACGCAGGTTGCTACGGAGCATAATTCCACGACGTTGTTCCCGATACCGATCGATCTTTTCAAACCGTTCCTGAAGATGATAGAAAAACAATAGGGGCTCATCCCTGGAGAAAGGAGATGTACAGTGGAGGCGAAAGAGAAGCGACACATATTGACCGGCGGTCTGATTCTCGTCACTCTGGGAGTATTGATAATTCTGCATAAGATGGCCATTTTTGCCTTCGACAAGAGTTGGCCGCTGTTGCTGATCGTTATTGCCGTCGGTACCTTAGCCCAGCGATTCAAAGACCTGGGCGGCTGGATCATCGGGGCCGTCGGTCTGGTATTTCTCCTGCGCGAGAACATGGCGCTCAGCATGAATGAACTGGCCACCTATTTACTGCCGATACTGCTCATCCTGGTCGGCGTCAATATCATCGTCAAGCAAAGAAAGCATAGGTCCTGATCGATAAAGAAGGGGAGGGATATGGGGAAAGATCAGGTTATAGTTATCGAACCTCTGGAGCACTGTGCGACACCGGAGGTCAAGATACATTTTCCCCATATTGTTGAAGCACCGTTTCTCAATATCCGCGAGGGCGACGACGGGATAAGCCTGGCCGAGTTCGTCTCTTACCTGCACATGAGACGGATCGGCGATATGGCCTTCTGCAAGGACAGAAATTTTCGCTATCTCTTTGGCAGTAACGCTTACTGCGAGAAAATCCTCAAGTGTTCCCAGGAAGAATGCATCGGTCTTGATGATGCCGAGATTGCGGCCACCTTTGGGAAACAAAGCGCTCTGGGGAGGCTTGCGGAGTCCGGGCGGCAGTCAGATCTGCAGACGAGCCAGGCGGGGAGAACATGTCACTTTGATCTGGAATTGGAGATCGGAGAGGAAAACATCTGTCTGGAACTGATCAAGGCGCCGCTTCTTGAAGAGAATGGGTCGCTTGCCGGGATCGTCGGTTATGCGCGTGACGTTACAAAACGAAAACGGATGGAAAAGGCTCTCCGGGCGAGCGAACTTCGGTACCGCACCCTTGTTGAAAAGGCAACCGTAGGTATCGCCGTAATCAAAGACGACAGAATCCTCTTCTGCAATGAGAAGGTAAGTTCGAGGTTAGGGGCAGCAAAACCCGAGGAGCTCTTTGGGCTGTCTTTCCTGGATATGTTGAGTCCGGAAGATCTCGACGACCTGCGCGCGGTCCGCGACCGGATCTTCCGCGGTGAAGAGATGGATTCTCCCGGCATCTTCCGTACGACCTACCGGGGTGGCCAGGAGGGTATCGTCGAATATGTAGTCGTCAGATTTCCTTATGAGGGTTATGATGACAGCCTCCTTTTGTTCCTGATTGACGTGACGAAGAGAGAAAAGGCCCAAGATGAAATCCGGAAATTCAAGGCCATCGCCGACAGCGCCAACTATGGTATCGCTATCGTGACGCTGGAAGGGAAGATTACCTACACCAATAATTATTTCGCCTCCGTCCACGGCTATGAGGTAGGCGAGGTGCTGGGACAGAACCTCCGGGTCCTTCATCCTGAAGATCAGCGTCCGCGCATCGAACGGATATTTTCCGACCTACTGCGCCAAGGGGAAGTCAAGGCCATTGAGCTTAAGCAGAGGAGAAAAGACGGCACGACCTTTCCTATGCTGATGAATCTGGTCCTGGCAAAGGACCGTAAGGGAGAGCCTCTCTTTATCGCCGGCTCGGCGGTAGACATAACGGAACTCAAGCGAAAGGAAGGAGAACTGCGGAGAAGTGAGGCGGAATTGAAGCGAAAATCGGACCGTCTCGAAGAGGCCAATACCGCCCTGAAAGTCCTCCTCCGTAATCGTGACGAGGAACGGATGGACCTGGAACAAAAGATCATGGCGAATGTGAAACGCCTGGTCGTTCCGTACATTGATCGTCTGCGGAAAAGTGAGCTGAACGGGAGGCAGAATGGTTACCTTGACTCGCTCGAGATAAGCCTCAAAGAGGTCCTCTCCAATTTCCTTGGAGAGTTGACTTCACAGACGGGCAACCTTACTCCCAAGGAGATTCAAGTGGCCAATCTCATCAGGCAGGGAAGAAACACCAGGGATATAGCAACCCTGATGGGTATCGGCTGTGGCGCGGTTAATCTCCATAGAAACCACATACGCACGAAGTTAGGCCTAACCCGCAAGAAGATAAATCTCAGATCGTATCTCCTCTCGCTGGGGTGATTGGGAAAACTTCAGATGAGTCCCAGGCTGTCGGCAACGGCCAGACCGCGCCTCGTCGGACGCAGGATGTGTCCTTCCCGTGCCACCAGTTTCCTCTCAATCAAGTCCTTCAGGACGTCACCTTTCTCTTCCCAGATATCCCAATCGTACGCGGCCTTAAATGCATCAAGGTCGATGCCCCTTCTTGTGCGCATTGCCAAGAAGAGAGCCTCCAGTCGCAGCTGTTCCATAGTGAGGATTTCTGATCCTTCCTGGGCATTACCCGACCCTTTTATGGATTCAATGTATTTTTCAACGGAACGGTGGTTCCAAAAGCGGGAGCGGCCGTCGAAGGAATGGGCCGACGGACCAAGACCGAGGTAGGGGCAGTGGTTCCAGTATTTCTGATTATGACGTGAATAGAAGGTTTCGCCCTTGGCAAAATTCGACACCTCGTAATGAATATATCCACCCCGTTCAAGATACTCGTCGGTAGCCAAGAAGAAATCAGACTGGGTATCTTCATCAGCCGATGTAAACTCGCCTTTCGCAAGGCGTGTCCCCATCGGCGTATCCGGCTCGATTGTGAGTTGGTAGCAGGAAAGGTGAATCGCCGGCAGTTGCAGAACGTACGACAGATCCTCCCTCCAAGAAGCGAGGCTCTGTCCCGGGAGGGCGTAGATAAGATCTATACCGACGTTTTCAAATCCGGCCACGTGTGCCGCTTCCAACGCGGCAAGTGCCTCCCTGCGTCTGTGCCTTCTGCCCAGAAAGGTCAAGATATCGTCCCGCAGCGACTGAACGCCGATGTTGACTCTGTTGATACCGAGTTTTCTCGCCGATTGTAAGTAGTGAAGATCTATGTCGCCCGGGTTAGCCTCCAGTGTGATCTCCGCTTCCTCGGAGATGGAGAAGGTTTCCTGCAGTCCTTCCATGACACGTGCTAACTGGGCCGGGCTAAGCAGCGATGGTGTCCCGCCGCCTAAGTAGACGGTATCGAAGGCCTTCCACTTCGGAGCCTGCGCTTTCGCCTCATCGAGAAGGGCTGTGAGAAGAGGGTCTATCAGTTCCAGTGTTGTAATAGAATAGAAATCGCAGTAGGGACATTTGCCGAGGCAGAAGGGGATATGGATATACAGACCGGGAGTTTTTCCTATACTCATCGAACGGGGCCTCGGACTTTGAATAACGACGGTGCGATCAGTCCTTGTGCTGCCACGGGGTATCTGATCAGTCCGTGTCTGATTTCAGAACGGCCAGGAAGGCGCTCTGCGGGATGCTTACTTGACCGATCATCTTCATCCGCTTCTTGCCCTTCTTTTGCTTCTCCAGGAGTTTTCTCTTCCTGGTTATATCTCCGCCGTAGCACTTGGCCGTTACGTCTTTGCGGAAAGGCGAGATAGTCGTCCGCGATATGATCTCACCGCCGATTGCGCCCTGGATAGCGATCTTGAACATCTGACGAGGGATCTCTTCCTTGAGACGCTCACAGGCTTGGAGTCCCCGTGCCCGCGCCCGATCGCGATGAACGATCTGCGAAAGGGCGTCTACCTTTTCACCGTTGACGAGGATGTCCAGCAAGACGAGATTACTTTCGCGGTAGTCGATCACGTCGTAATCAAAGGAGCCGTAGCCCTGCGTTACGGACTTGAAGCGGTCGTAGAAGTCGTAGATTACCTCCGCCAGCGGCATTTCATAGAGGAGTTCCACACGACCGGGGCTTGTATAACTCATGGTAGAGTTGGTCCCGCGCTTCTCCATGCAGAGTTTCATAACGGCACCGAGGTATTTTTCAGGGAGCATCATCTGCGCGCGGATATATGGCTCTTCGCCCCTTTCTATGCTGCCCTGGTCGGGATAATGGGTGGGGTTGTCCACGTAGACGACGCTGCCGTCCTTCAGAGTGAAGCGGTAACGGACACTGGGCACGGAAAGGATAATAGAAAGATCATACTCGCGCTCCAGTCTCTCTTGGACGATGTCCAGATGGAGAAGCCCCAGAAAGCCGCAACGAAACCCCTGTCCCAGTGCTGCCGAGGAGTCTTTCTCGTAGACGAAGGAGGCGTCGTTAAGCTTGTACTTTTCCAGGGAGACGGCAAGATCTTCGTAGTCGTCGGAAGCGATGGGATAGATGGAGGCGAAGACCACCGGCTTGACCTCCTTGAAGCCGGGAAGAGGCTTCGTGCAGGGCCGATCATCCAATGTGATTGTGTCTCCCGTGCGGACGTCCGAGACCGTCTTCACGCCGGCGATGATGTAGCCCACCTCACCTGCTGTGAGGCAGTCGCGTTTTTGTCTGGCCAGCAGGAAGCGCCCCACCTCTTCAACGCGGTAGGTAGCACCGTTGGACATGAAGCGGATGGTGTCGCCACTTTTTACCTCACCATCGAAGACACGGCAGTGGATCACGGTTCCCCGAAACGAATCGTAATGGGCGTCGAAGATCAACGCTGATAGCGGTGCATTCTCGTTACCGTCGGGTGGCGGGATTCTCTTGACAATGGCCTCAAGGATCGCCTCGATGCCAATGCCTTCTTTTGCGGAGCACTCCAGATGACCCTCGGGATCGAGTCCCAACTCCGAGTCGATCTGCTCAACAACCCTCGACACGTCGGCCGACGGCAGATCGATCTTATTGATGACTGGGATGATCTCCAGATTGTGCTCCATCGCCTGATAGAGATTTGCCAGGGTCTGCGCCTGCACACCCTGGGCGGCATCGATAACAAGGAGTACGCCCTCGCATGAGGCCAGCGAGCGAGAGACTTCATAGGAGAAATCGACATGACCGGGGGTGTCGATCAGGTTCAAGGTATAGGACTCGCCGTCTTTCGCGCGGTAGGGAAGAGAGATGGCTTGACTCTTTATTGTTATCCCTCGTTCGCGCTCAATGTCCATATTGTCCAATATCTGATCCTTGAACGTCCTTTCGTCGGACACACCGGTATACTGAATCAGCCGGTCTGCCAGGGTAGACTTACCGTGATCAATATGGGCAATGATGCTGAAGTTCCTGATATGTTTCATGGAGGTCGATCGTTCCTGATAAAAAGGCCTTCCGGAGACTCCGGAAGGCCTTCGGTTGCTCTCTTCTCTCGAATATTTAGCCCAGCTTGGCCATGAGCGACTCTGAGACTTCCTTTACACCAGGAAGGCCGTCCAGCCCGATCACCTTCACTCTCTCCTTGAAGTAGTTCACCGCCGCCAGGGTTCCTATCTTCGTATCGTAGTATATGTTGTGTCTCTTATCAATAGCCGCCTCGTCCTGATCGTCGGCGCGGGTGGATAGTTTTTCGGAGCCGCAGACACGGCATACCATCTTGCCGTTCTTCTCGGCGGGCTTGATGGCGTCGATAAAGATGTTGTTGGGGTGGTTGTTGTCAACGGCGCAGAGCCTCCGTCCCATAATGCGTTTTTTGGCTGTACCTCTATCCAAGATGATTTCGATGACATAATCAAGTTGAATATTCTCTTTCTGCAGCGCGCCCCAAAGGGCCTCGGCCTGGATAAGGTTCCTGGGGAAGCCATCCAGAAGCCAACCCTTGGCGCAGTCCGCTTCTTTGAGCCTGTTTAGGATCATGGGAACGGTGATGTCGTCTGGTACCAGTTCGCCTTTGTCGATGAAGCCCTTCGCTTGTTTTCCCAGTTCGGTTCCTTTGGAGATGTTCTCTCTGAAGATGACGCCAGTTTCTATGTGGGGGACGCCGAATTTCTTCTGCACGATGGCGCCTTGCGTTCCTTTACCGCTGCCGTTTGGCCCAAAGATAAGAATATTCATAACAACAGACTCCTTTCCTGAGGTGCTGAATTTGGGATCGGCACCTTATAGAGGATTATGGTCCTTTTGGCAATGGCAAATTAAAAGGAGAGCCTTGAGGACTCAATGACCGCAGGTTGAACAGTGTGAGGAAGTGCAGCTGCCGCAGCCGGAAGAAGAAGAGGTGCCTTTGGCCGAAAAGACGGAAAGGATCCGCTTCGTTCTTCTTCCTTTGCAAGTGGGGCATGAGGTGTCAGCCTTATCGCGCGAAGAGCGAAAGAAGACCTCAAAGGTAGCACGGCACTTCTCGCACTGATATTCATAGATGGGCATCGCTTGTGATCCTTCCCAGTTTCTTCAATTAAGACATCGGTCGTTAATTGTCAAGCGGCACTCCGCTACACCAAATCGTGTTGACAAAGTTTATCCTTCCTATATATAGAGTTCTCCGACAGGTCCCAACAGGACCGTTAATCCGATAAGGGGAACCTATGGCTATCTCCCAGAAAATCCGTAACTACGCCGCGCAAGCATCCTGGATAAGGCGGATGTTCGAAGAAGGCATCAATCTCAAGAAACAGTATGGCTGCGAAAACGTCTTCGATTTCAGCTTGGGAAACCCGAACGCTCCCCCTCCGGAATTGTTTCGTGAACAATTGCTCAGGATCATGACAGCAAGCGAGGCCGGGCTTCACGGATATACGCCCAATGCAGGCCACCCTGAGGCGAGGAAAGCCGTGGCGACTACCCTGTGCGAAGCAGAAGGAATGCAGCTTTCTGCTGAACATGTGGTGATGACCTGTGGTGCCGGTGGTGCCCTCAATGTTATCTTCAAAGCGCTGCTGGACCCAGGTGATGAGGTGCTTGTTCCTGCCCCTTATTTTGTCGAGTACCCTTTTTACGTCGACAATGCCTCTGGCGTCACGAAATTCGTTGCCACGCGAGATGACTTCTCTCTCGATCTGGAGGCGATAGGACGGGCAATAACTGACCGGACCAAAGTGGTCCTCATAAATTCCCCCAACAATCCTACCGGACGGGTGTACGACGAAAAATCGATCAGGGGCCTGGGCAGCCTGTTGATGGAAAGAAGCCTGTCGTCGGGGCGGGATCTCTATTTGGTGTCCGATGAACCGTACGCTGAGATCGTCTACGACAATGTCAAAGTTCCCAGCGTTTTGTCCTCCTATAGAAACAGCATCAAGGCTTCGTCGTATTCTAAGAGTTTGTCGCTGCCGGGTGAACGCATCGGCTACATCGCCGTCAACCCCGAGATGAAAGAAGTGGAAGAGCTTATGGGTGCCCTGATCCTGTGCAATAGGATACTGGGGTTCGTGAACGCTCCGGCTCTGATGCAAAAGGTAATATCTTGCCTGCAGGGCGTGAAGGTGAATGTTGCAGAATACGAGAGAAAACGCAGCCTCCTATGCGACGGTCTGTCTTCGCTCGGCTATAGTTTCCGTAAACCCGAGGGCGCTTTCTATCTTTTCCCTCGTTCGCCTATAACTGACGACGTGGAATTCGTCCGTCTTCTTCAGAAGAGGCGCATCCTGACCGTTCCCGGCACCGGTTTCGGTGGGCCGGGATATTTCCGTATCGCTTACTGCGTTGACGACGCAACCATCATGAACGCCATGGGTGGATTCAAAGAGGCCATAGACGAGGCTTCAAATCGTTAACTGTGAAGGAGGCCACACTCACCTGGATGTAGGCCTGTGATTTTTTATGACATTTTGGGAAATATTGTTTGCTTTTCACCATTTGCTGTGGTTTAATCTCTGCCGCGTATTGAATAACCCATTTCCCAAACTCAATATTCTGTCTTGAGAAACGAGATTCCTTCTCTTGAGGTCTTATCGGCAGAGAGTGACCTCTGCCTTTTTATAAACGTTTTGACAAGGAGGTTGTACGATGAACAGGGTGAAAAGGGGGGCTGCTTCTTTGCTCTTCGCAGTTGTTGTATCTACTCTCATGGCTATTTCTCTTCCCGCAGTGGGTTCGAGCCAGACATTGCCCATAAGCGGCGACGCCAGCGCAGCGATGTTGGGAGAGACTGTAACTTTTCTTGGTAACGGCGTCGTTTCTGGTGGGACCTCTGTGGCGGTTACGGTCAGCGGGTCTGTTCCCTACGTCGGCCATTCTCTAAGTAGCATCCTTCTGGGGCTTTCCGATACAGTCGGATACGATGCCATATCTTTGGGAAATACCCTCACCGACCTGACGCAGTATATCCAGACGGAAGGCATGAGTGCTGATCCCCAGGTAGGGGCCGTAATTGTCGGTCGGCTTGTATCCGGCGTGGGAGGGGTTGTCGAAGAAACTGGTAGTGGCGTATCTATTCTGGGAGATGGCGTATCCCTGTTAGGCCTGGACGTCATCGCCCTTATCCCCGTGAGTGACTTGCCGGCTCTTCCGATACCGGCACTCCCCGCCTTACCTGCTTTGAGTTCACTGGGACTGCCTAGTATACCGGGTATGCCCGACTTCAATTTCCAGATATCGGGCCTTGGCGACGTGCTGAGTCTTCTGGGAACCGAGGTTAGCCTCGCCGGTCTTCTGATTGAAAGTGCAGATGGATCTTTCTTGGGCTATTTCGACATGATTCCCTTTATGGGGTCACCAATTGGCGACTTGGTCTTCCATGTAGAACGGACCTTAACGGGTGATGTGACACTTGTGGGCGTTACCGTAAAAGATGTCGGCAGCGCGGTCAGCATTCTCGAAAAAGGAAATTTAACGGGTCTACCGGTTCTCCTTAGCGGCGTCGTCACCGATGCAGGACGCATCGTGAGTTTAACCGGTCTCAACGTGAACCGAATCGGCGGTGCCGTGGACTACCTGGGGGCGGTGATAGCCAATACGCCTCTGGCCAGTTATTTTTCCCCCGACACGTTGACAAACGGGTTGACCTCCCTGTCCAATGCTTCTGCTCCGGTGATGAACTTGTTGAGTCCCTCGACTCTGACGAGTCTGCTGAGCCCCACCATGATTACGGGACTTCTGTCCGCAGGATCAGCCCTTCCAGGGTTATCGGCGCTTGATACCTCGTCGCTGACGGGTCTTCTCTCCGGTGGTGGTTCTTCCGTTCCCGGCCTGTCTTCACTGACGGCGTTACTTGATCCCTCATCGGTGGCGGGTCTTGT
>JAQULV010000008.1:7727-12039 GCA_028718405.1 Smithellaceae bacterium | reverse complement strand
AATTGATTGTCGCCGACGAGCCGGTGTCGGCATTGGACGTATCGATCCAAGCTCAGATACTCAACCTGATGAAAGATATGCAGGAGAGGCTGGGACTCGCTTACCTGATGATTACCCACGATTTGGGCGTCGTGCGTCATATGAGCGATCGGGTAGCTGTAATGTATCTGGGCAAGATAGTCGAGAGTGCGCCGGGCGAAGAGATCTATCGCGGCCCTCTACATCCGTACACGAAGGCCCTTCTCTCCTCGGTCCCGGTATCTTTTCCCGGTGAGGACAAGAAGCGGATTCTATTGGAAGGCGACGTCCCTTCTCCGGTTGACCCCCCTCCGGGCTGCAGCTTTCATACCCGTTGCCCGTGGGCCTTCTGCAGGTGTCGGGAGGTAGAACCGGAGTTCTTTGATTATGGCAACAATCATTGGGCGTCTTGCCATCTGCTCAGCAGATAATTGCCGGAGACAAGATGAGCGAAAAAAAGATCTTTTTTGCCGTCGACGGTTTGAGCCTGGAGGGTCTTTACACCGAAGGAAAAGGGAAGAGGGCAGCCGTTATTACGCACCCTCATCCTCAGATGGGGGGATCGATGGAGAACAACGTTGTAGAGACCCTCGTCGCAGCATTTTCGGAAACAGGTTATGCGACGCTACGTTTTAATTTCCGGGGGGCGGGCAGGAGCGAAGGCTATTACGACGCCGGGGAAGGTGAACAGCGGGATGTTGCCGGAGCGCTTGATTTCCTCCAGGGAAAAGGACACAGCAATATTGCCCTGGCAGGGTACTCTTTCGGTGCCTGGGTCAATGTAAAATTTCTTGCGCGGGGAGGCAATTCGGACCGGGTGATATTGGTCTCGCCTCCGATAGATCTGTTCGATCTTGATTTTTCGATCCTGGCGGATAAAGAGTGCCTGATTGTCGCCGGCGCCGGCGATCCTTACTGTTCGGTGGAGAGGTTGAAAGAGGCGATAACGGGCCTCTCGTTGCGCTTGGCGATCCTTCCAGGGGTGGACCATTTCTATCTGGGGAACGAACACGTGCTGCAGGAAGAAGTCAGAAAATACCTATTATTACAGCGTAGTGCCAAGAAGTGAAAAACCCGAAGCGGCTGGAAAAAAGTCCTTGCTTTTGAAAAAAATTAATGTTAGCTCCGGGCCATATCTGTCGCCATCCCAAGCGCGACAGGGGGGGATGTTGGAAATCCAGGCACACCGCAGTTCTGCAGGACCGCTACCTTCTTGATCCGTTGACCAAGGCAGGGAGTGGTCTTGCTGAGAGCCTGGAGTGCCGTTTCCAGCGACTGGCAATTGTTTTTGGAAAGGAGGGTATTGCATTGGCAGAAGGTAAGGTGAAATGGTTTAACGAAAAGAAGGGGTTCGGCTTTATCGAACTGGAAGAGGGTGGCGACGTGTTCGTCCATTACTCAGCGATCATGGGAACGGGCTTTAAAACACTTTACGAGGGACAACCCGTTAGTTTTGATCTCCAGGAAGGAAAGAAAGGGCTGGCCGCTTCCAACGTAAGACCGGCGTAGGGGGGAACGAATCGATCATAAACACCCCGGCGGGCTTTCCTCCGGGGTGTTTATTTTTTGACTTCTCTCATTCCCGCTCCGCTATACGGGATTTGGAACTACGAATTATCCCTCGATCAGTGCCAACGCGTATCCGCGAAAAAAGATGTTGTCTTCGAAACCGGGGCAAGATGTTTTGCTGTCCCTCGCACTCCGATGTTCCTCGTACCAATCTTTCGTGCTATAAACACCGCACTACTTCAGAAAGGGTCGGCATATGAATGACGAACCGGGACGGCCCAATCTTATCGTGATCCTGGGACCGACTGCATCGGGGAAAACGGGTTTGGCTGTAACCCTTGCCCGGCGGTTGGGCGGTGAGATCATTTCAGCAGATTCCCGGCAGGTCTATCGCGGCATGAACCTGGGTACGGGAAAGGACCTGGATGAATACAACCGGGACGGAAAGGTTATTCCGTACCATCTCATTGATGTGGTCGATCCCGACCAGGAGTACAATCTGTTTATCTATCAGAAGGCATTTGCCGCCTGCTTTGACACCCTTTCGGTCCGCGGCGTCCGTCCCATCCTCGTGGGTGGGACGGGTATGTATCTTTCGGCAATCATCGAAGGCTACAACCTGCTGGAGGTTCCCGAGAATGCTAAGCTTCGCGAGGAATGCACAGGTCTCGACGAGAAGACCTTGACGGCAAGACTTCTTCAACTTAGCCCGGCTCTTCACAATACCACCGATTTGCAGGACCGTGCCCGACTGGTGCGGGCGTTGGAGATTGCGCTTTACTACGAACAAAAGGGTGAACGAAAAGGACTCCGTCCGACACGGATCGTACCTTTCATCGTCGGGCTGCGCTGGGACCGGGCTATTCTGAGAGAGCGGATCACACAGAGGCTGAAGCGGCGCCTCTCCCGCGGGATGATCGATGAGGTGAGAGACCTACAGATGGCGGGAATAAGTTGGGAAAGGCTGCACGCCTTCGGCCTTGAATACCGCTATATAGCGCTTCACCTCCAAGGGCAGCTTTCTTATGAAGAGATGTTTAGGAGCCTCAATTCGCGCATCCACCAGCTGGCGAAGCGCCAGGAGACTTGGTTTCGCGGGATGGAGAAGAGAGGGGTCTTAATTAATTGGATCGCCGGGGACGATAGCAAGGCCCTTTGCACATTGGTAAGAAAGGACCTGGCATGACTCTTCGCCTTTCTGTTCAAAATTATCTGGCGCGATTCGACAGCTTCCGGAGCAAACCACTATATTCCACCTCCCTGGAGGATATCGAGCAGGTTGTCGTAATACCGGCCTTGGCCGAAAGCGGTTCTCTCTTCTCGACTCTTGCCAGTCTCTCGCGTAATGATGAAGCGGAACTGAAAAGAACGTTGATCCTTTGCGTAATCAACAACACCGTCCCAGGCATTGCGGCGGCAGCTGATATTGCCGATAACCAGAAGACGCTGAGGATCATAAAAGCGTTGCTTGCGGGTTCTAACATCTCATCCGCCGATTCTTTTTCCCGTCCGGAGATGGAAATAATCAGGGAGAGTCCGATACGCCTGGGCTTGATCGACGTTTCCTCGCCCGGTTGCGAGATGGAAGCCGATAGGGCCGGCGTCGGGATGGCCAGGAAGATAGGGATGGACGGGGCATTGCGACTTCTCTGCTCTGATTCGGAAATGCCCCGGCTTATCTTGAGCCTCGATGCCGACACACTTGTCAGTCAGAATTATCTCTCCACCGTGAGACGCTTCTTTGAACAAGAAGGAGAAACAAAGGCCGCGGTCATTCCCTTCATTCATCAGGTACCGGCCTCCGAGAGAGAGCGTGCCGCCATTTACTGCTACGAGATATTCCTTGCTTACTACGTGCTGGGGCTGAAGTATGCGGGCTCACCTTACGCCTTTTCCTCCATAGGATCGGCCATGGTTTGCACGGCCGATGCCTACGTCGCCGTCCGCGGGATGAACAAACGCAGTGCCGGAGAAGATTTCTATTTTCTTAACAAGCTGGCAAAGCTTGGAGACATAAGACAGGTAACAGGGACCTGCGTCTATCCCGCCGCCAGGGTCTCCGGGCGCGTCCCCTTCGGCACGGGCCGCCGGATGACAAGATTCCTTGCCGCGGAGCGGGATGAGTATTTTCTCTATAATCACGAGGCCTTCACCCTTTTGAAGAGATGGCTCGACAACATGAAGTCTTCCTGGCTGGATGACGCAGCTACGATAATGAGAAAGGCCTCCAGTATCGATCAGCGTCTGACCCACTTTCTGGAAGGCAAGAAATTTCCCTCGGCGTGGGAGAGAATCGCAGCTAATTCCCCAAGACCGGAGCTGAGATGCAGAAGGTTCCACGAATGGTTCGACGGCTTCAAAACGATGAAACTCGTCCGTCACCTGGAGGCGGAGGGTCTGGAGCCGCTGCACACCTTTCGGGCCGTGTCACTGCTGCTGGGGGAGATGGGACGGCCCTATCATGATGTGTTCGACGATGAGGGCATTCCGTCCTTGGCGGACCAATGTGCCTTACTTCAACACATGCGCACCTGTATGTTTTCCTCAACGTTTAATAGCAAGAGGCAGGATATACGGGTAGGGTTTTCTGAGCAAAAAGCGATGGAGCAACCTATCGAACTTTCTTAACGCCAGATAAAGGCGCCAGATAAAGGCGTCCTCCCGATAATAGGCATCGACCTCCTTTTTCGTAACGGGAGCAACGCGCAACCCGGCGGCCTCGGTGGCGAAGAACGAGTTCGCCTTCTCTATCAAGCCCTGAATCATCTCCGGGTGCTGCTCCTTA
>JAQULV010000008.1:0-7717 GCA_028718405.1 Smithellaceae bacterium | reverse complement strand
ATAGAAATTAGCGATGAAATCGACGGTCACGAGATGAAAGTCGTAATAGCGGGTCAGCACATCCTTGAGAAAGAGGAGCTTGATCAGCCAGACCATGAAAGAAGGGGCGCTTCGCAGAAATAGTTCGGCATCGAGTTGCTCAACGCCGGCGATATGGACGAGAGGTGTGCTGGTATCGATGAAGTATAAATCCGTATTCTCGCTGATCTCCGGCTGCTGCGGATTGAAGTTTCTGACGGCCCAGTTGGAGAGCTGACCGTCGATGCCTATTCTTAAACCGTCGGTGTTGAATTTCCAGACCTTCATCAATTGCCGCAACACCAGAAGCATGAGCATTTCAACATCCTTCTGCTCCATGAATTCTATGACCCTGTTGCCGATAGATTCTTTGGGCAGTCGCTCTTGGATAATGTAGACGACGAGATTTCCAGATGAAGGTGTAATACTTGCGGAGCTGTAAGCGGGGATCGGAATGCCGATCCTTTCGCTGATTATCTCATTATAAAGCTGGTAGAGCCTTTCGTACTGCTCTATCTCGGTGCGGTTCCTGAAGATGGGCATCCGTTTGAAAGCCCACCGCTCTGCTTCCTTTCCCGGGATAACGAAGATGGTGCTTATCTCGCCGTAGCCGATGATCGTGGCCGGGATTTTACTCTTCTCGGGTTGACGGGGATTGAGGCCGGCTTCGAAATCGTTTAGAAGCTTAAGATCGATCGGTATCCGTTCCATCGGCGAACTTCCCTGTCTTAAAGGTTCAGGAGCTTCTTGGCATCGGCTAAGGCACCGTCTATTCCCTCCAATATCTCGTAGGCGACGACCTCTTCGATCATCAGAGGCGGCAGTAGTTGGCTGATTCTCTTGTCGTTGTTGGCATAGATAGAGAGGATACCATGATCGTAACATGTCTTCGACATGATCGGACCGCAGAGTTCGTTCACCATCTCAATCCCCATCATAAGCCCCAACTGTCTCAAGCCTACGAGAATCTCAGGATGCTTTGCTTTCAAATCGACAAAACCGGAGGCAAAGATATCGGCCAATTTGTTTACGTGCGCAAGGAATTCGGGACGTGATGATTCCTCAAGGACGGCCATGGCGACAGGGCATCCCACCTCGGCTCCACCGAAAGTGGAAACGTGAATGAAAGGATGTTCATGGAAGAAACTTTCATATTGCGGACGGAAACAAGTGGCCGTGATAGGATAGATTCCACCGGAGAGGCCTTTGCCGATAACCATGATATCGGGTACTACCTCGAAATGGTCAATGCCCCACAGTCGGCCGGTGCGACCTAAGCCGGTCTGGACCTCATCGAGGATAAACAAAACACCGTTACGACGACATAGGTTTTGCACTTCACGGAAAAATCCCGCAGGAGCTATGGGCATCCCCAGGGTGGCGGGGACCGTCTCGAATATGACCGCCGCTGTATCCGTATCTAGCGACTCATCGAGGGCGACAATGTCGCCAAAAGGTATCTGGAGAAAACCAGACAAGGGCGGTCCAAAAGGCGCCCGATACTGTTCGTCCCCCGTAGCAAGGGCCAAGCCGGTATGACCGTGATAACCGCCCTGGGCCGAAATGATCCTCTGGCGTCCGGTATAGCCGCGCGCCAACTTTATGGCCAGATCGATCGCCTCGCCCCCACCCACGCCGAAAACGGTATATTGCATGTCGACGGGCGTGAGCCGGGCGAGTTTCTCCGCCAAGAGGGCGCGCTGTTCGCTGATCAAATGATGGTTACCGATGTCCAATTCCTTCAGGGAACGGATGAGGGTCTCCGTTACGAGCGGATGGCGATGTCCGAGGTTGAATACCCCGCCGTTACAATGGCAGTTGATTAGACGCTTGGAACCGTCGGTATCCCAAACGTAGGGCCCTTCGCGTCTGCCAAAGCAGAAATCGATACCGACGCTCTGGAAAAATTCTGCCTTGCCGGAAGAACAGTAACGGGAGAAACGATCAATGATGGCATCTTTGCCGTCACGGCCCGTGAAGTTCACACTTCCACCCCCTCGCAGAATTGGTAGGTGAAAAAAGTATAATAGATATTCTCCCCTGTAAAGATAAATATCCTGAAATCCGCCACTATTCAGGGTAGCGGGCACCCTTATTTCCTTGACCTTGCTTTTCCTTTGGCATATATACTTCGCGAACTCCGGCAGCATGCCGTAGCGTGCAGTAAGCTTGATAACTAAACGTGAAGGAGAGGGTTTAAATGGGAAAGAGGATCCACTTTGCTTTTCTGATAACACTGATCGGATTGCTGGTATTCCTTTCTCTTACCGGTTGCAAAGGTAAGGACGAAACAGTCGGCAGTTCCGGGGAAGTCGCCATACAAGAAGGCCAAACTGGCCCACAGGCGAATATGGGGCAGGCAAGTCCTTTTGTTGCTCCGGTAACGACGGATGTAGCAGTTGAGGTGGATGGGGTTAGGATGAGCAAAGCCCAACTCGATGCTGAGGTCCAGAAGAAGATGGCGACGATAAAGACTAAGACGCCAGAGAACAGACTCCAGAAGCTCCGTGAAGCGGCTCAGAAACAGATCATCAATGATTTTGTAGTGAGAACCCTTCTCAATAATGAAGTAGCCCGCCAAAGGATCCGTGTCGAAAAGAAGGAAGTGGATGAAGCGGTCGATAAGCTGAGCCAGAAGTTACCGGAGAACATGAAACTGGAAGATCTCATGAGACGGGCGAACATCAATAAGCAACAACTGCGCGAGGAGATCGCCTTCGGTCTGAGGATAAACAAATTGGTCACTAACACCATGGGAGGGAAACTACGGCCTTCCGATAAAGAGGTGAGTGATTTCTACAAGAAGAATATAGATAAATTCAAGGTGGCCGAAGCCGTTCATACGCGGCACATCCTCATTGCCGTGAGTGATAAAGATAACGCCAAGAGCAAGACAGAGAAGAAGGCAAAGGCAGAAAACCTGAGAAGGCAACTTTTGGAGGGCGCTGACTTTGCGACCTTGGCGAAGGCGAACTCCGATTGTCCCAGCAAGGAAAATGGCGGAGATTTAGGGGTACAACCGCGGGGCCGGATGGATAAGGCCTTCGAAGACGCCGCCTTTTCACAAAAGGTGGGTGATATCGGCCCCGTGGTGGAGACAAAGTACGGGTACCATATTATCCAGGTCTTAGAGCACAATCCGGCGCGGACCATGGAACTCGATGGGAAGATGAAAGACGAGATTGCATTTTTCCTGGGCAGGCAGAAACAACAGGAGGCGTTCAACGGCCTTCTCAAATCACTTCGCGATAAGGCTAAAATCCAGATCAACGTTAAGTAGGAATATATAGAAATCACAAAGTAAAAAGCCGGGGCTTTAGAGCCCCGGCTTTTTTTTATGATCAATAACTGTGTTCCGGACCGGGGAACTGGCCGGAGCGGACCTCATCGATGTAGCTTCCCACGGCCTCCTTAATTGCGGTACCGACGTCTCCATATTTCTTCACAAAGCGGGGAACGAACCTGTCGAACATTCCCAGCATGTCGTTGATCACCAGCACTTGACCATCACAGCCTACCCCGGCACCGATGCCGATGGTGGGAATGGAGATAGCTTCGGTAACCTTGCTCGCGAGCGCTGTGGGAACGCACTCCAAGACGAGAGAGAAGGCCCCGGCCTCCTCTAAGACCTTTGCATCTTCGATGATGCGGTTGGCTACCGCTTCATCTTTCCCTTGAACCTTATACCCCCCCAATTGATGTATGGACTGAGGCGTGAGTCCCAGGTGCGCCATTACCGGGATACCGGCGGCCGTGATCTTTTGGACCGTCGCAGCTACATCCCTTCCCCCTTCCAGCTTTACAGCGTGGGCACCTGCTTCCTTAAGAAAACGGCCGGCGTTGCGGAGAGCCTCCTCTGCCGAGCTCTGGTAGGACATAAAGGGCATGTCAGCGACAACCATCGCTTTCTGCGTAGCGCGTGATACTGCCTTGGTATGGTGGAGCATGTCCTCCATGGTGACGGGCAGAGTGCTCTCATAGCCCAGAACGACCATCCCCAGCGTGTCCCCAATCAGAATTATATCCACCCCCGCCCGGTCGAGGATAAGGGCGGTTGCGTAGTCATAGGCGGTAAGCATGGCAATCTTCTCGCCGCTCTTCTTCATCTCACGAATCGATGATGTGGTGACTTTATTCAGTCTTCCTTGCGTGCTCATTTTCTTCCTCCTTGGAGAAGTGCATTGATCTCCTGTGCTCTTTCAGGACTGAGGCCCTTCTTGAGGGCGAGGTCGACGGTTGCCTGTCCCATGTGACAGTAGAGATCCACGAACGCAGGCAGCCTATCTCTAAGAATGTCGATGTGTGCTTTCACGGTACCCTTATCGCCGCGGGCAATAGGGCCCGTAAGCGAAGCCACAGTTCCATTTTTCTCGATGTTCCGTAACGTACCGACAACAAGGGGCCAGAAGACCTCCAAACTCTCGTCTTCATTCATCCCGATTTTCTGATAGATCTGTTGGACAAGGTCGATAAGGGTGGTCAGATAGTTAGAAGCCATGCAGGCGGCAGCATGGTAGAGCGGCTTGTCCTCGTCGGTAACGAGAAGAGGCCGTCCACCTAATTCCGAGACGAGATCCATCACCCAGGGGATGATCTCTTCGTCAGCAGTGATTCCGAAAGTGCTTCCCGGAAGATCCCTGATGGCGCTTTCCACATCGGAAAAGGACTGGATAGGATGGATGCTGGCCACTGCCGCGCCAGACTGGGAGGCCGACTCCAGAAGCGCCAAACCGCCGGCGCCGCTTACGTGAACCACCTTTGTTCCCGGTTCAAGGACGCCGTGAGCGGCGAGCTCCCGGCAGCAGGCGCCGATGACATCGTCGGGGGTAGTGATGAAGATTATCTCGGCACCCGCCGCTGCCTCGGCGGCACTGGCCGTCTTCATTGCCCCTGTTGTTGCACTCAGTTGATCAGTTGCGCCAGGAAATGGATCATAGACAAAGCCTATGCGATGTCGCTTTTGGTGCAAAAGAATCCCCACGGCCGTTCCGACCTTGCCAGCACCTATTAACGCTATCACGCCTCTTCTCATTGTCGTCTTGGTCATAATAAATAAGCCCTCCGGACGTACCGGAAGGCCGACGTAGACACGAGCTCTACAAACACATATGACCATTCCGTCTCAGTCCAGTGATTTGGATCCAAGCGGTAGCTTTGACTAGCACGAGGCCACGAGGGAGTCAATAGGATTTGTCATGCCCTCGGTCTTATTTCTCCAATGCACGTCGCCTCTTTTCATTCCCGGACCGAACCACCGGTGAGACGTGGGAGAAGAAAATGAGAAAAGAAAGTCTTTTTTAGTGTATAATATTATTATTGTTGTTCCTCTTGAATTTATCGCCCCCGTCAGATATATGTCCTCACCTGACGATCCTTCGGGAGATGCGAGTTGAAACAAGTAGACATAATGATTTTCGATTTCGACGGGACCTTAGTAAGTTCCGGGGGGGATATTGCAACGGCGGTTAATCATACGTTGGGGTGGTTGGGGCTTCCGTTGCGCGAACTTTCCGACATCGTTGATTTCATCGGCGACGGCGTTCAAGTCTTGATTGAGAGGGCGTTGGGGGACGGAAACAAGGACCGCTACCAAGAGGCAATGGCGATCTTCAGCGCTTACTACGAACAGCATATGTTGGACACGACCAGAATCTACCCGGGCGTGAAAGACGTGCTGGAGTATTTTCGCGGCAAGCGGAAGTGGATCGTAACCAATAAGCGTTATATCTTTACAAAGAAGATTGTCGATTCCTTAGGGCTTGCACCTTACTTCGAAGGAATCGTGGGAGCGGATTCCACGCTTTACAAAAAGCCCGATCCGCGCATCTTATCGGCGGTGGCGACTGACATACTTGTTGATCCCGAAAGGACGGCCGTAATTGGTGACGGCGAGAACGATGTCCGCCTGGCGAAAAACGCGGGTGCTTACAGCTGTGTATTCCTGGGCGGGCTGGGTCGCAGAGATGCGCTGCTCGCCCTGGAGCCGGACTGTGTCTACGAACGGGCAGAAGAGTTAATGGGATTGTTTTCTTAAATAGGTGGGAGATGCTGCGGAAACTGAGGGAAGCAATTGTCTCGGAAGGTCTGCTGGAAGAAGGTGAACGTGTTGTTGTCGCCGTTTCCGGAGGGGCGGATTCGGTGGCCTTGCTTAGTGGGTTGGCAATCCTTGCCGACGAGTTGGCACTGGAGCTGATCGTTGCCCATCTCAATCACGGGATGAGAGGAGAAGAATCGGGCCGCGAAGCGGCGTTTGTCAGAGACTTGAGCCTGAATCTGAACTTGCCCTGCGAAGCGGGCTTCATCGACGTTCCTTCCCTCGCCAAAATGGGTCGTTCGTTGGAAGAGATGTGTCGTCAGGAACGTTACGCCTTCCTGACGCGTGTAGCGAAGAACTGCGGAGCTACGAAGATCGCTTTGGGGCACAACCGTGAGGACCAGGCGGAAACAGTACTTATGAATATCCTGCGGGGGTGCGGCCTGGAGGGGCTGAGAGGAATGCTTCCGAAGAGAGACGGGATCTATATCAGGCCGTTGCTGGCGGTGTCGCGCGAGGAAATAGTTCTGTTTCTGAAGGGGTTAGGGCAAGGCTTCATGAAGGATAGCTCGAACAGCGATGAGAGGTATCTTCGCAACCGTCTGCGCCATAGACTCCTGCCGGAGCTGCGCGCCAGCTACAATCCCAACATGGTGGAAACCTTGAACCGGATGGCCGAGACCCTGCGTCGCGATGATGATTTCATCGCTAAAGCAGCTTGGCAGGTGGTAGCGGAGTTGGGCGTCACAGATAAAGACACGGTTATTAGCGTCCCGATCCCCCGGTTGCTTTCCCACCATCCGGCCGTCCGGGCGCGTATTCTAAAAAACCTTATGGAACGCTGTACGCCCGCAGGGCAAGGAATATCCTTTCTGCATGTGAAGGCCCTAGAGGGGATGCTGAGAAGAGACGGGCCTTCTGCCTGTTTCGATCTACCGCATGGCCTTCAAGCCCGGCGGGAGTACGATCGTCTGGAATTGTCTTTCCGCAAAATGGGGGAGGGTATGGTTGATTTCGAATACGAGGTTGCCATTCCGGGTTGGACAGATGTAGCGGAGCTTGGGCGTGCCTTCCGGTTTGAACTCATGGAGCCAGGAAGCCTATCTGCTCGTCCACCGGCGGTTCTCTTCGACCTCGAGAAACTGTCGCTTCCGCTCACCGTCAGGAATTTGAGGCCCGGTGACCGCATCCAGCCCTTGGGGATGGAGGGGATAAAGAAGCTCAAATCCTACTTTATCGATGAGAAGATCCCTCGCGTAAGGAGGGCGGCCATTCCCCTTTTAGTTGATCAGGAGTCCGTCGTCTGGATAGGGGGGATGAGGATGAGCGAGCGCGTTAAGATTACAGACAAAACGCGGCAAGTGCTGAAGGTAGAAATGATTTGAAATAATGGTGAGCTTATTGTAAAGGATTCATCACGGGCTCGTAGAAGCCCGGATGTTTTTTATAGAGGTGTCCATTGAATTCATTGCAAAAGAATATTGCTCTCTGGTTAGTTATCAGCTTGGTCTTCGTGCTGCTCTATCATCTGTTTACGGAACCAAAGAGTACCCAGCAAAGCATTATCTATAGCGATTTCCTCACTGACGTTGACCAGGGAAAGATCGCTGAGGCACAGATTCAGGGGGACAATATTACCGGCAAACTGCCCGATGGTAAACAGTT
>JAQULV010000007.1 GCA_028718405.1 Smithellaceae bacterium | reverse complement strand
ACCAACGCATCGCCTGCCAGCGGGATGGCGATGCCGCAGCGGCACGGCGGGAGCGAGGAACTGATTGCATCTGGCGCCCAGAGCGGATCGGTCTTCGGATCGCCGGTCACGACGGGTTCTTTCTTTCGCAGGCAGATGGCCCAGAAAGGCGCGTTTTCCCCTTCTGCCCAGCTAAGCTCTCTGTCTCTACCGGGATCAGCCGTGGCTCCCGCCAGCGAGATGATCCTTACGGTCCGAGGCCTTTGTTTGTCCGCCACGCCGAGCCAGGCGAGAAGGTAGTTCCCGTGCGACACTATCGTGCGGCAGATTTCGTATGCCAGCTTGGCCTCATCCCGGGAGTATATAATCGACCGGTTGACGCTGCTTTGCATCGCCAAGCGGCGGTTGAGCTGGGAGATCCGTTCTTCGCTCTTCTTCCGGGCGGTTATATCGCGGCCATTGAGGACCAAGCCTTTGACGTTGGGATCATGTAGAAGGTTCCGGACGGTGCCTTCCGCATAGCGAACGGTCCCGTCTTTATGAATGAAACGCAACTCGCCGTGTTTGGCGCCATCCGGTTCCTGCTTCAGTTTTCCAAAAGAAGCCACCGTCGTCTCGACGTCTTCGGGATGAAGGACAGAAGCACCTCTCGTCCCGACAAGTTCATGAGGCTTGTAACCCAAGACCGTCTCGATGGCAGGGCTTTCATAGCGGATGATACCCTCGGCATCCATGACCGTAATGACGTCTTGAGAATTCTCGATGAGAGATTGGAAGCACCGTTCGTTTTGAAGGGGCGGCGCGCTTTCAACATCGCGGCCGCCCCTTCTGCTTGACGCTCCGCCGTCATCGTCTAATGACAGTCCCTTGTCTTTCCCCTCCGTCATAAGTTCCCCCTCTATAGTGTAATTGAAACAGCGGCCCTCCCCAAGAGCCGTCATCACTCTCCATCACCGGTTGAAGATACCGGGAGTGCCGTCCGAAAAGAATTAGTGACCGCTTTGTCCCGGCGAACCAAACCGTCATTTCTAGTGGCGTCGTTGTCCGGTCCGATCTCGATCTTCACGAACCGGCCGGAGACGGGAGAGCCCGCAGTCTGCGGGTCGTAGGGTGCCCAGCCGAGATCGGGGAACCACACCTCGATCCACGAATGTTTCCTGCGGTCTATTTTGAACGTCGCCACTCCCGGGGCGGCATTTATATTCACGGGATCTTTGAGAGTGACGCCCCTGACGATACGCGTGGGAATACCGGCCGCGCGCAGCAGGGCGGCGCAGAGATGACAGTAGTTCTGACAGTTTCCCGTGCCGGTCTCTAACGTGAAGAGGGCGTCGTATTGCGGTGGCTTCGCCACATAGTTCAGGCGGTCCGCGACGTGGGAAATCACTTTGCGGACTGCCTCGATTTCCGCGTTCGTCCCGGCCGTCAGTTCGGAGGAAAGGGCCTGGATCGCCGGGTCGTCGGCCTGCACCTGTTTGGTGGCCTGAAGGTATATCTTTGCGAAAGGATCTACATCGGTAAGCGGGAAGGGAGCCGACGAGGCTCGGTCGCGCGATCTCACTTCGCTTTGCACGTTGTAGGTCATCTTGACGTCGATTGTGGCCGGTGCCGCCTGCCAGGTGGATTTTATGATCTGGTTTCCCCATTGATCGGTTGAAATCTCTCTTTTCTGCGAGGGAGGCGAAAAGACGAGGGCGAAGTCACTGACGGTCTGTGAACTGCTGGAGGTTTGATAGTCGGGCGGAACAACGAAGCTGAGCGAGACGGAGGCCGCGCCCTTTCCGATGTTGAACTGCTCCGCAAATTCGCACCGGGCCGGCGTTGCCAGCGGCGGTCGGAGGAGGTGCTTTTCGCAAAATCCTTCAGCGCAGAGCGCAAGTATGAAGAAGACGGCAAACAGTATTTTCTGCATTCCTCATTACCGGTCTAATGAAGACAAGGCGGAAGAACCGCGCTGCACGTGCGAATCAACAAGAACTACCGGGAACATCCGCTATTGCTGGCACGGGTGCGGTGCGCAATTTCTAAACCAGTCTCCGACATAACCCCTGCCTTAAAAGGCAGGGCTGCTTCGTAACTTTCACAATGTTTGTCGGGGGGGTGAGTCGTTATCTCTTTTTCCGGCGGAAAAAGCAATATCTTTGTTTCATGAGAGACGCGGGCTGTTTCTGCCGGCCAGCCGGGCTTGCTACCTGACAGAGCCCGACGACAGATTATTTTCGATGAAACCGATCAGGTCGATGGCGGCAAGGCGCGCGGCCATCTCCACGGGGTTTTCCGTGATCGCCTCGATGTGGTAATCGCCTCCGGAAGACTTAACGGCGTTGACGAGCTTGGTCGGGTCGCTGCCCGCGGCCGACATCATGAGGCTCTTCGAGACGAGGGTGAAGGCTGTCCAGTCGAGCTGTACCGGACAGTTGAGAAGCTTGCCGTACTTTGCGATTCCGCCCTGCCAGACAATCTTTCCCTTCGCGTCCTGCACGGTCACGTTCGAGAAGATGATGTTTGCCTCCCCGTAGTTTCCGGCCGAGCCGAAGCCTTCGAACATTCCGGTAAGCACTCTTCCATAGGTATTCATCTCCACGGATTTCACCGTGCCCGTGATTGCCAAGTATTTCGTCCCGAGTTTCATCGCCTTCTGTTGGGCCTAGAGGTTCAGCATCGCCTGATGCTCCTCGGGAACGACCACCTTGAGGCCTCGGCGGATCAGTTCATCGATGAAGGCGTAACGAGCGACGTTCTTGAGATCGCCGTACATGGCCTGACGCTGCTGATCCGACAGTCCCCATATCCATGGCTGTTTAACCTGCGCCAGTCCCTCGTAATGTCCGCCCCTGATCTCGGTATTCGCCACGTCGAAGGGAAGGACCGCGATCCGGATCTTTCCGATCTTGGCCGTAGAAACGGCGGGCTGCGGCATCACGGTGGGTGGAAGGTTCTTGGTGGTCCCCATCTTCATCGCCGCACAACCGTGCAGGAGGAAGACCAGGACGACGAAAAGGGAAAGCAGGGCACTCTTTTTGTTTGCCACGGGATAGTCCCTCCTTTTACGCCGCTGCCGTGGAGACGGCTTCGACCTATTACTTATCCCAGTCCAGTTTCGGATCGTAAGGCGTAGTCGTGACGACGGTCTGAGCGTTCCTGTATTTATCGAGCTTCACGAGTTGGCGGATCTTGGCGATTGTCTTCAGCGCCGTGAAGTTGGTCATGAAGTTCACAAGCGCCACGGGTAAATGTCCTCCGGGGTCGGCGATGGCTTGATAGAGGACCTCCGTTTTGTTCCCGCCCACCGGGCGAAGCACGTTTCTCGCAATCCCCAGCGGGACCCGGACGCGGTCATCGGAAAGCCGAAAGGATGCAGGGATAGTCCTGGCCAACCCGTAGATCGCACCCGTGTCCTTGTCGATCATCAGGCTGGTCCTCGCAACGAAGTCACGGTCGCTCACCGGCCAAGGCATATCGATCCGCTGGTAGAAACAAAAATTGTCGACAGTGTTTTCTTCCCCGGGGATCGGCACCCGCGTGGCCTCGGCACACATGAACATGTATTGCGGCTGCGCCGGGACATCGCGCAGTAGCGCCTCCACGACGGGCAGCGGGGCATCGACGATGCCCACGGCCTTGATCTCGGAAACCTTGCTGAACGGGGTATAACGGCAGTAACCGGCGATTCCGTTCCACTCACTCACCTTTTTCCAGCCCCCTTCCGCGGCAGATACCGGAGAAGCAATGAGTACGCCGGCGATTAGTGATGTCAAGATGATCCTGACGATTTTCATGAGAGACGCTCCTGTCATACCGGAATCATCCGCAAGGTAAAGGCCACAGCTCGAGAAAGACAGGGCATCCCGCTACCGGCAGTTCGCGCGGCAATCTTCCATAACGGGAGCGATTTGTCAATGCGGACTTAGCGGCCTGTTTTCGCTCCGGCGCCAAATGGCAAAAAGAAGCGGGGCCTGCACCACAAAGCGCAAGCCCCGCTGATTGTAACCAGGGATCTATTTCGTGTGCCCTACACGGTAATCGCCTTGGCCCCGCAGGAGGGAACGCAGATGGAGCAACCGATGCAGGCCTTCTCGTTTATGACAGCGCGCTGCACGACCGGGACCGCGGCGGCATCGATGGTTTCAATCGTGATCGCACTCTTCGGGCAGAGCTCCACGCAGATGGAGCAGGCGATGCAGTCGTTGCTGACGACGGCCTTGGGCCACTCCGAGCGTTTCATGCTGACCGCGGGGATGCCCAGGTTGGTAAGAATCGCTCCTTTGGGACAGACCCTGCCGCAGACGCCGCAGGCCCAGCAGGAAAGCTCGGCGATCTGGTGGGGCTGGTCCTTCTCGCCGTGGATGGCGCCCACTGGGCAGAGCTTGGCGCAGGCGCCGCAGCCCGTGCAGGCGTCGGTGATCTTGTAGGATCCGGTCTTGTTGCCGGCGATCTGGGCGGCCGTCTTCCAACTGGCTTTCCTGTTCGTCTTCACCCGGGCGAGATCCAGAGTCGCGCCTTCCCAGGCGGCCTCAAGCACCATCAGGTTGTCATCGAAATCAGATTCCTCGGGATTGTAGGAACTGGCCCCGTCGTTTAAGGCCGCCGCCGCGACCTCGGACAAACGTTCCTTGGGGAGGACCTGCTTTCCTTCGCGGTCGAAGACCTCCTTGAAGAAACGCGCATGCCTGCCGCTTGTGGCATCATGGAGCTGCTGGTTCATCTGACGGATGATCGCGATCACTTTCTGCGCTCGCACTGCCTTGGGGGTCGAGGCGTAAACCTCGGGACCGGCCAGGGGAAGAAGGAGTTCCGCTGTGAGATGGCCGTTCTTGTGCATGTTGTACTCCAGGGCGTAGGGAAGCAGGATGGACATGCACGCGCCGTGAGGAATGCCGGCCACCGAGCCCACGGCGTGGCCGAGGTTGTGGACCATGCCGACCATGGAGTTGGAAAATGCTATACCGGCGAGGTTGGCGCCGACGGCCATGGCCAATCTGCCGTCCCTGTCGGAGGGGTTCTGGACCACGTTCAGCAGGTTCTTGCTGATCATCTCTATCGCCGCCAGGGCGCAGGCGTCGCTGGGCGGGTTCTTTTGCAGACAGGTGTAGCCTTCAATGGCATGGGTCAGGGCATCCATGCCCGTCGGCGCCGTGATAAAAGGAGGAAGCGTCAGCGTCATCCGTGAGTCGAGGATCGAGCAGTTGGGCAGCAGAAAGTAGGAGACGAAGGACATCTTCAGATGCTTCTCGTGGTCCTTGATTACTGCGACGAGCGTCACCTCCGAGCCCGTGCCGGAGGTCGTGGGAATCGCGATGAGCGGCTTCAAGGCCCTGTTGACCTTGCCGACGCCGCTGAACTTCATCAGATCATCGGCGTTCTCCGACACGACGATATTCACGCCCTTGGCGGTATCCATAACGGAGCCGCCGCCGACGGCGATGATGGAATCGCAGCCTTTTTCTTTGTAGACGCGCGCCAGTTGGTTAACGACCTTCAGGCTGGAGTCGGGAGGCACCTCGTCGGAGAAACCGCCGATTTCCACCCCGTCCTTGATGGCGGTGGTCACGATGTCGATCAGCCCCGCCCCGGCAACACCCTTGTCGGTGATGATGAAAGGTTTCTTCGCGTCAAGGTCGGCCAAGATCCCCGGAATCTTCTCCAGGGCGTCATGTCCGGCGACGACCTTCACGCGGCAGCAAAATTCATAGTATCCTGGTAAATCCATATTCAACTCCTCTATGCTCTCATAGGTTAGATGTATTGGTCAAAAGGCTTTGCCTTCCCAGGCCCGCTCTACGATCGAGAGGCAGGCGTCGGCGTCGAAACCGAACTTGTTGCTGACCAGTTGTGCCGAGGCCTTTACGGCTTCCTTCGCGACTCCGGTGTCTTTGAACGTCCGGGGAATCTTGCCGCCGGTGGCGGCCGAGAGTTCGCCCATCAGTTTATGGGTGAGCGCGATTGCGGAATTGGCCCGCCACTTCTCCTGGGCCTGAACGTAGAGATCCTGGCCGCCGATGGGAAGCAACAGCTGGCCCACGTTGTAGCCGTCTTGGGTGTCCAGATATTCCAACGCGTAGGGAAGGATGATCCCCATGCAGATCCCCGCCTGGAGCCCGCAGGAACCGGCAACGGCGATCCCCAATTCGTGGGTCATTCCCTTGTCGGTATTGGAGACGACGTATCCCGCCATGGCGGCGGCGTTGGTGAGCGCCAGCCTTTGCTTCTTGGCGCAGTGCTTGGCAAAGGTCGGGACGAGGTTCTCCGCGACAAATTGAATCGCGGCGTAGGCATAAGTTTCGGACAGCGGATTTTTCACCGGTGCCACGAAAGCCTCCACGGCGTGCGTAAGGGCAGAAAGGGCCGTCGACGACGTGGTGAGCGGACCGCGCGATGCGCTCGTGCGGGAATCGATGAAGACGATCTGCGGCATGAGATGCTGCGAGGAGAACGTCAGGTTTCCGATGGCCGCGTACTTGGAGGTTTCCATGTCGGAGCCCGACAGGGTCTGGATCACGGCGAAGGGCTTCAGCGGACGCGCAATGACGCCGTCGCCCGCGAGACTCTCGATATTGTCCGGTGCGAGTGAGACGACGGCATTTACGACCTTGGCCGTATCGGTGACGGCCCTGCCGCCCATGGCGATAATGGAATCGTAGCCGCGACTTGTACACAGCGCGGCGAGATCCTTCACCAGCATCAGATCGGGATTTTTGGTGACACCGTCGAAGACGCCGATGGTCATGCCCGAGTCGCCCAGGGCGCCGATCAGCTTATCGACGAAGCCGTAGCCGACCATTTTCTTGTTTGCGATAAGTAAGGGCTTGCGGGCGCCCAGCGCATCCAACTCTACGGGGATATGCTCCAGCGCTTTGTTGCCGGAATTCGTTTTGGCGGGACAGGTAAATTCAAAACTCTCTGGTAGAAACATAGCGAAACTCCTTATCGTTAATAACCCAACAGGGAACGAAGGTAGACTCTGGCGCGGCCGACGTATTTACGTTGGAAGTTCCAGGCGGGGTACCTCTTCACGGCGAGCTGTGCGATCAATTTGGGAAGGAGGTAAACCTCGACGATATCCAGGACACGGATGACGGCCAACGCGAAGGGCACCTCGCCGTCAGCGACGAGACGTACGCGCGCATTGGCCATGGCGGTGCTTTCCTGGAATGTGAACATGAGCATGGCCTGCTCGATTCCCTTGACCCTGAGCTTCAGATCGATCTTCTTGCCTTCGGGATTCCAGCCCAGGTACTTGACCCGGCCGTCTGCCTTGCCGACGATCATCGCCGGACCGTTGGGCTCGACGGTAAGCGAAAAGGTGAAGCCTTCGGGCAGGGCGGCGAACTCCTTCCTGACATCGTCGTCGATCCGGGCGGCCGCCTGGATAGCCCTTCCCACAAACCACAGCATGACGGCAACGTAGAGCTTTTGGACGGGCTTGCTCCCGGCTTTAATTTCCTTGAAATCTTTCATAGCTACTCCCCTTGTCTTTCTTATTTAGAGGGACGGCTCGGCGTCCCTTAATCTCTTGCCCTGGTGTTACCGGGGGCCACTTATATGTCTGCTTTCCTGTTTACCGTAAAGGAAAGAGAAGATCCCTCCCAGGGTGGCGCGATAATGCGGCAGCTCACCCTTGATCTCCACGAATGGCCCGTCGCTTACCGGCTCCGCCATACCGGAGTCGAAGGCGGCGCCTTCGGCGGTTGCCCAATCGTAGAGCTTCTTGGCGTCGCAGAGCACCGGCTTATCCGGAGTGCCGTAGACCCGCTTTTGCATGGTTTCGTCGTAGACGCCGATACAGCCGTGGGATATGGGACGGCCCGGGAGGTCGCGGGCGTGGATCCAGTAGGCGATGTTGTCGGGTCCCACGTAGAAACGGATCGCGTAATCCATAGGGTATTGCTGCTTTTCATCCGGCGTCTTGTACATGGACGAGGTGTGGTTGCGGTCGCGGGCGTCGACGCGGAAGAGACCGGTCGGCGTGGGATGCCCTTCCATACCGGTCGCGGCTGGCATCGAGAAGACGAGTCTTCCGTTTTCGTAAGCGCCCATCCACTGTTCCGTCAGGTTGATAAGAATATACTTTCTGTAAGGCACGGCTGATTCGTACACGGCGGGCATGGGTGTATAGGTGCGTGCGGAAGCGATATCGTCGGGCACCTTGAGTGTGACGCCGGGGTAGGCGTGACGCCGATCCAGCCTATTGAATCTCGCGACGGTGATCCAGTCCTTGCCGAACAGGCGCTCCAGATCGTCCTGGGGCCTGATGAAATAGGGCTTCCAGTTGATATTTTCCTGGCTGGGGTATTCGATGCGCGACAGATCTTCCTGGGATGGATCAGTGGGCGACGCCGCGGGCTCCGAGATGGTGCCCGTGGCATAAAAAACGCCGGTCAAGATGAGCAGGGCCAGCGTCAAAAGAATTACCTTATATTTTGACATTCCGAACCGAATTACTGCGCGATATTTAAGCAACTGTGGCCATGTTCCTATCACCTTTTCCGGGGAGGCTCAAGGAAAACATTACACCTTTTTATGGCCGGTAAAATAAATCCCTTTCCCTCGGGGGCGTCTTTATCTATCCTGTAATTTATGGTTGAATGCCGGCCGCTAAACTGTATAATGCCGGCCCGAAAGGTGAGTTCTGATGGATCTGGTGTTAAGCGACAAAGCGAGAGGAAAGAAGGTACGTCGGTGCCTGTCCTGCGGGACGACGGTCGACATCGGTCGACGCAAATACTGCTCGCTCGCCTGCCGCCGCAAACTCCAGTACAAACTGGATGTCCGGATCGGTCTTATCAAGGCGCTGAATGTCCGCTTCGCGACCTTCTATTTCTCCGAAGACGAGATCGTGATGGACATGATGCCCTACGGCAGAAGCGAGGTCTTAAGCTTCCACTTCCGGCGGACGCCCGGGCGCAAACCGGCCGACGATTTCAGCGACATGGCGAATCTGCTGGGAGACATCTGGTGGAAGGAAAAACGCAGGACGAAGAGGAGGCATCTCGCTTCGGACCACGTCCTCAAGTACGCCGAAAAGAAGGATTCCTCGATCTTCACGGTGAGACCCTCGGCCGTGCATGTAGCGAGTATCAAACCTTCATCTCTCTCTCACTTGCGGCTGAGCCGCGCCCATCTCGTTCAGCCCGACCTGGGGAAGATCATCAAGAACGCGTACCGCCGGCAAGCGAAGACCCACCATCCTGACCTGGGCGGCGATGCCGTTACTTTCCGGGCGATCCACGATGCCTACGAAGACCTCTCGGCCTGGGCGAGGAACCCTGTCTTCGTGCGCCGTCGCGGTTTTGTGGACCGGTGGTTCTATGACGGCGATCTCAGCAAGTGGATCCAGCCGATTCCTTAACGCCGTTTAGCCTTCCTCTGAAAAGCAGCGTCACGGCATGTCCCGTCATTCCTGTCCCCGCTTTCGCGTTGCCTGCCCCGTACTTGATACGGGGGATAGACCGCAGCGGAAATCCAGGCTCGTGCTGTGGTAAATAGTGATCCGTAAATTCTGTCATCCCCGCGAAAGCGGGGATACATTCCCTCTACAATGCCCGTCTTTGCAGTTACGGCAATCAAGACGAACGGCGCTGTGAGCGATCCCGACAAATATATGGTGCATTGTCACTGCATTTGAGATATACTCCGCGCGTGAAAAAGAAAAAGCTCGTCGAGACCAATCCCTATCTGAAAGATCCCATGGTGCGCGAGGCCGCTCTGATGCAGGCCATCATTTCATCTTTTGCCGTGGAGGATATCTGCTGCCAGGGTTTGGACGAGGCACCCTGCAAACCGGGGAAAAAGATCGCTAAGAAGCCCGCGCCGCGCAGGTCTTCAAGGTCAGAAGCAGAACGTCGTTAAAGATGCCCTTCATGGGACCGTATTCCTTGTCCAATCCGGCCCGGACGGCCGAAAAATAATCTTCTCTCTTCTTGCCCTTTATCCCGCTGAAATCCAAAGGCGGCATTCCCGCCTGCAAGGCCATGAGCATGGCCAGCAGCCGTGCGATCCGTCCGTTCCCCTCCCGGAAGGGATGGATCAAGAGCAGCTCCGTGTGGACGACAGCCAGCGCCCAGGCGAGGTCGTCATCCTGGCGACCACGGCAGGGCGTGTAGCGACGGAGGACCTCTTCCTCCAGTTCGCCCATGAGCTTCGGGATGAATTCCGGGAAGGCAAAGGTAAAACCGCCCTTGCTCATTACCACTTGACGGTATTGCCCCGCCCAGGGATAGATGGGTTGCAGCCAGCTCCGATGGAGCGCGCGGAGATCTTCGGCCGTGAAGATATGATCCCGGTCGTAGGCGTGAATCGCCTCGCGCGTGAGCCTCTTGAATTCGCGGTATTCGGCGGCGTTTATCTCCCGAACGGTTTTGGCAGCGACGAGGTTTCTGAGGACTCGCCCGCGCGAGCCCGGCTGGTGCTGGTTCTCGACGAGATCGGATGTATCGTAGCGTCCCGTTTCTCTCATGAGGTGTAATCCTGATGTAAGCGGGTCAGCTTTCAGTAACCCAGCTCCTCAAGCTGCTCTTCGCCAAAACCGATGAAATGCGCGATCTCGTGAACTACCGTCAACTCGATCTCCTCCTCCAACTCTTCCATCGTTTCACACATCTCCTCCAGCGCTTCCTGGAAGATGAAGATCGTGTCGGGGTACAGCGGCGGGTAAGTGGCGGACCGGTCGTTCAGCGAACGGCCCTGGTAAAGCCCCAGCAGCGGGCCGTCGGCCGGATCGAACTCGGCCAGGATTTCCTGCGAGGGCCGCTTGCGCACCGAGATGACGATATTCTCCAGGTGGGCGCCGATTTCTTCCGGTATCCGCGCTATGGCCCGCTTCACGGCCTTATCGAACTGTGACTCGCTGAGCTTCATCCTTTAAGTCACACGCCGTTATTTGCAGTCCGACCCCATTACGCAGGGGTATTCCTGGTTGCAGCGGTTGACGCAGTTGCTCCGGTCCAGGAGGTTGGGGTTGCTGTCGCAGCCGGTAAAGCAGCGATCACGGGCGGCCGAGCATTCGTTGCAGGACTGCATCTCGCGGTATCCGGAGAGGCTTCCGCTCACGGTTACACCGGGGACGTTCCAGGCCCATTGAACGTCGTTGCCGTTGGGTTCCACCGCCACCATACCGCCGTCGATGCACTTGTCGCGCCCGTAGGTGAGGCTCTCCTGATAGTAATAGACGGTGCCTCTCTTGTTGAGGAAGGTCAACTGCCCGCCGCAGTGCAGCGAGTCGTAGTCCATTGTTCCGGTGGCTCCGTTTAAGCTCATCCGCGCCGGGTAGCTCTCACGGTGAGAGCCGGGGCCGGTCTGGTTTACGACGCCGCTCCATTGCCCGGTCAGATTCTGAGCCTTGAGGCCCGGCGCCCAGAGAAGCAGGGCAAAAGTGAGAACCACGGCGGAGCAGATGGAAAGGTTATTCGACGAGCCGCTTTTCTTTTTCGGTGCTTTCATCTCGACCTCCTTATCGATCGGGATTTCCCGGGAGAACTGCCCGGGTACGTGGAGAAAAATTATACTATCCAGGGGAAAAAGTAAAGGAAAGGCGCGGGGCGCCCTACGGATGACGGTGGAAAGGTACGATGAAATATGGGGGCCTAAGTAATCAGCCGTCGTCTTTTGTCTTAGAACGGCCGTCAGAGGCACCGGCAAAGGCTCTGAGGAAGATCGCCGTTCCCACTCCCCAAAGGCCGTTGATGACGAAGGCGGTGAGCAGAAGTGTTGGATGCCATCCTCCGCCCATGGGCTGGCCCTTCATCGGCAGGACCATGAACAGAGCGACTAAAGAAGGCAGGATCCCTCCGAAGATAAAGACGGTAAGCCAGTAACCGCGCTCGGGGAAATAGCCGTGGATCAAGGCCAGAACTATTCCCCACACGCCACCCCAGAACGAAAGAGAGATGACGGCAGGTACTCCGAAAGGTTTTGTGGGAACCATCGAGAAGGGACTGAAGGGTGAAATTCCGGCCAGCCACAGAATCTCCAGGGACAGTTGATGGAAGATCAGAGTGGCGCAGAAACCGGCGATGAATCCCAGAACCACCGCCTTGGCGATCTCCGAGGCGAGATTCCCGTCAGTCATTCCCAGGGGCTTTCTTGAAACTTGGCTGCGCACGGCGACCTCCTCAGAAGCTTTTTCTCTACCATCGCCCGGCGGCATCCTCATGACAATCGGGGAAAGCTTCATTTTCGCCGTCGAAAAAACTTAAGACGCACCGGAGGCGGGGAAGGGTATCTGAAGCAGGATTGTAAGATTGAAGTGCCTATTGACAGCCGGCTTCGATCCTCCTATACTCCGCGCCCAAACGTAACAAATCGATATGGGCTTTAGGAGGCCGACATGGTGGAAATCAGTCTATCTTCCCCAGCATTGTTATTTCCGGCGATCTCACTGCTGCTGCTGGCATACACGAACAGATTCCTTGCGCTGGCGAACCTGATCCGTGGACTGCATAAATCTTACGGCGAAGGCCGAAACGAGAATATCAGGATGCAGATTTCCAGCTTGCGGGAAAGATTGACGCTGATCCGCAAGATGCAGGCCTACGGAGTAATCAGTATCCTGGCCTGTACCCTGTGCATGTTTACGATCCTGCTGGGGTGGCAATATACGACGAAGGTACTCTTTGTTGCCGGCCTGGCCACCATGATGAAATCGCTGTGGCTGTCATTCAACGAGATCAGGATCTCCACAGATGCCCTGAATATTGCGTTGGACGGGTTGGAATAGACGACAAGCTTTTTAGTCGCTGATCACGATCTTGACGAATCTCTTTCGCTTGGTGTTCCAGATCAGATAGGTGCTCGCGCTTTCGTAGCTGAACAGGTTGATCGCCGGGTGGGTGAGGTGGATCTTTGCCGGCTCGTCTTTCGCGCAGTTCCAATAACCTTTTCCGCAAGCCGTCCAGTATGAGCCGGGACTAACGAGTTCGATGCCGAAGATCTCGATCATCTTCTCGTTCCCGATGGTCTCGACCTGCAAAGGCGCGGCGTTGCGACCTCGCGAGGACAGTGCTACAAAAACACCGATCTTGTTGTGTTCGTCGTCGATCAGAAGCCGCGCGATATCTTCTTCACCGTCACCGTCGAAATCTCCTTTTACAACTAGATAGCGGTCCGGGTCTTTGTCACGCCACGTCGAATTCTGTCCGAGGTCGGCCGGGGCAGGCGTCCTCCATTGCGCTG
>JAQULV010000006.1 GCA_028718405.1 Smithellaceae bacterium | reverse complement strand
TTTATATTCTCCCGGCAGACCTACGACAGGCGAAGAACGTAGCGTGGCAAGCCAGTGCTCAGCAGGCCACGTTACATCGAACCCGAATTCGCTCTTCAAAGATTCGTGCTTATGATGGCCAAGGTCATGTATATTGAGACATACATGCCCCTCCCGCGTAGCTCTGCTGGCAAGGGCCGCCGCCGCAAGGACGATGCAATCCGCTGCCCCCGCTAGGCGCTGCATGAAGCTCCCGAATTGAAGATCAATCTCCGCTAGATAGGGTGATTCTTCCGTAGACATAGATACTACTGTTTCTTTCTTTCCAGGACCCGGAGACAGGCGTCCACGACATCCGGGTCGTACAGCGTTCCCCTGTTGGCCGATATTTCATCCAATGCCATCTGCAGACCTAATGCAGCACGGTAGGGACGGTGCGAAGCCATTGCCTCAACGACATCGGCGACGGCCATGATTCGCGCTTCCAGGAGAATCTCGTCTCCCTGAAGGCCCTTCGGGTATCCTGATCCGTTGATCCTTTCATGGTGCTGACGAATGATATCGGCTATGGGATGATTGAACGAAATCGTCTTCAGGATGTTGAATCCTGCCTCCGGATGGTTCTTCATCAAGGTGTATTCAATGGGATTCAGATTCCCGGGCTTACTGAGTATCTCCGAAGGTACATAGATCTTTCCGATGTCATGAATTACCGACGCCATGCGCACTGCCTTAACACGGTCTTCCGATAACCCCATTTCCTTGGCGATAGCCGTAGCGATCCGCGCTACGCGGTCCTGGTGTCCCGAAGTATAAGGGTCCTTGATCTCGACGATCACCGACATCGATTTTATCATGTCCTCCAATGCGTTCTGAAGGTTGTCGTAACTCTGCTTCAGTCTTTCCCCTGCCCTCTTGAATTCTGAGATATCGCGCAGAGATTCGATGGCGCCCACATGTTTGCCTTCGGCATCGTACAATGGGGACGCCTTGCACCAAAGGTAGGCTCCTCGGCCTCCGTTTATGGATTCCACGTAACCTTCAGCATAGAGCACGTTCCCCGTGCGCTCGATGAAATCGTACTTCGAGGCGATGGAGCCGTCGTCGGATGATTCTATGTGGTCTATGAGGACTGGTGTACGGGCACGGTAGAAAGGAACCGCGTAGGCAAAATTCCCCTGTCCCATCATCTCCTGCTTTGACACCCCTGTCATTTCTTCCATTGCTCTGTTCCAGGCAATTACCTTTTTATCCTCGTCGATGACAAAAGTTGCATCAGGAAGGAACTCAATGACGTCCTGCCATCTCCGGTTCGCGGCCGACAAGGCGTCTTCGGCCCTCTTCCGCTCGGCATATTCTTCGGCCTCATTCAATGCCCTTTCTACGGCGGGCACCAAGCGGGACAGCCTCTGTTTGAGCACGTAATCCGTGGCACCTCGCTTCAGGGTCTCAATTGCGAGCTCTTCACCCATAACTCCTGATACGAAGATGAAAGGTATGTGGGGATGAGTTTCTTTGGCAATCCCCAAGGCCGATAAGCCATCGAATGCAGGCAAGGCGTAATCAGAAAGGATGACGTCGGGAGAGAAATGCTCCAAGGCATCGATAAATGCTTGCCGCGTATCGACTCTAAGCGTTTCGACGGCATGACCCAGACGGCGCAGTTCGCGTTCATTGAGATCAGCGTCCGCTTTCACATCTTCGAGCATCAATATACGAAGATTCCTATTCATGTGTCCCTTGTCCCACCCGTTTTATCAGCATCCGAGTAGACTATATCACCTTGAGAAGAAGATTCAACCGGGAAAGTAGAGCCCAGAACGAGCGGCTGCAGCGTTCGGCAGACCGTTTGAAGTTAGTGTACGTTGAGAGGACCTTCTTCTTGCCGGATGTCAGAGTTGAGCTCGCTGTCGTCCATTTCTTTTGCTTATGCAATAACCCGCGACGGCAAAGAGGGGCTGTTTTCAGAAGAAAGTATTCTAATTGCCACACCCATATATTTCTCTAAATCTGTCGGGATGCCGGATAATGGATCGACCTCACCCTTTATGTTCTAAATCGGCCGCGAGTGCCGAAACTTTAACTGCTTCTTCGTTGTGGGTCTACAGCTGTCGATCAAGGGCAGCTATGAACTGCAGCGAAGGACGACACCAATAGATGCCGTTATGCGGTTTTGCTTGAGGATCCATTCCTCTCAAGAAGAGATAGAAAGCCCCGCCGAGATCCCTGTCGTAATCATAATTGCGAAGACGGCGGGCAAGATAACGATGAAGGGCAAGAACATAGATATGACATTGTAGAAAATAACTCCTTTCCGCCATAACCGCCCTCAATCTTGTTTCGCTATAGTCATCTAGATCATCCCCTAAGTAATTTGATTTCCAGTCCACAATCCAGTACCGGCCGCCGTACTGAAAGATCATATCAATGAAACCTTTCATGAATCCCCGCCACTTTCCTACCGGCAGTTGATTCAACCTCGAATGGAATGTCTCAGGCAGATCTGTATCTCCCCAGCGGCGGTAAATGGCGCCCAAGGATCGGGGTGAGGCATTTTCCATGGGAAACACGAACTCGACTTCACGGAGGCAATCCTTGCTTTGTAGTTCGGAAAGCTTGAGCTGCCCGTCTTTTACGGAATCAAACTCAAGCGGACAATCTACGATGTTCAGTAGCGTCCGCTCTATTATGGACTGCCACATGGGCGGAAAACTGTTTTCTGAGAGCTTTGCGGCAATGAGCCTACGGTTATTTTCATCCACTCCGGCGCAGAAGTCGAAATTTTCAAGGATACTATGGAACAGCACTCCCGAGCGTACCCCTCCTGGCAAAGAGAAGATGCTGTCCGCTCTTTTGTCCTTCGCATTTTCTGCTTGCCCGTCAACGTCGTCATCGTGGTCGTAATCAGGCGTCTCTTCTGCTCCATGCAGACCTGCAGAGATGAGCGAATAGCTCGTGATCTGCCAGGGACGTTCGATCCTCCCCGGGAAATCGCGCACTACCAGTTTCTCCTGCAATTGCTCCATTGGCTGCGGGAGCTCGATGTCCGACGCTTCGGGCAACGGACCCCACTTCACATCTTGGGGTACTTTTGCGGCGTGCTCTGTCACAGCCTGAGCTGCGCCGCCTTCGAAAAATCTTAATCCCCCTTCCCCGAGAAGATGTGCCAAGGCTGAAGATTCCGCATCTTTTATCGCACCCCAGGTGACGTGGCATATTTTGCTCGCCCTGGTCAGGGCGACGTATGTCAGGCGCACCGATTCGGCTAGCTGCTCCCTCCGTGAATTCTCCTTGGGAAGCTCCTGCTCGCCGTCGATGTCACAGCACAGCCCCCCATCTTCCCCGTGAAAAAAGATCGGCCCGTCGACCTGGGGCACCTCCCAGAGAAAAGGGCAAAAGACAATAGGGTATTCCATACCCTTGCTCTTGTGAACCGTGACGATTCGCACCGCCCCTCCATCCTGATCCAGGCGCAACTGATATTCGTCCCTCGCCGGCAGCACACTTCCCCGCCGTTTTGTTAGCCAAGCCAGTGTCTGGTCCATGGTCAAGCCCTCGGAACGCGCCGCATCATGCAGCAGTTCACTAAGGTGGGAAAGATTCGTCAATCTTCTTCGCCCATCTCGGTACTGAAGGATATGCTGTGCGATCCCTTCTTTTGCCAACAGTGTCGTAACCATGACGATTATGCCTTTTTCCAACCATAGTTCATGGCACTCCCTGAATTCAGTCAGGCGCTCTTCTCGCAACTCTTCGTCAATCGATAAAGCTTCGATCTCTTTCATGCGCAAACCGAACACATCCGTCGCCAGCGCCGCACGCATCCAGTCTTCTCTTGCCGGTTGCAGTATCGCCTTCAAAACTATCTCAAGACTCTCGGCCTCTTTCGTTGCGAAGACGCTCTCCATGCTGAGGAGAACGTTGCGCACACCTTTCTTGAGGAGAGCCTCCCGCATCCGCCATGCCTGAAGATTCGTCCGAACAACGACGGCAATGTCATCTTCGGCAACTGGTTTGTCACCGATCAGCGCCCTCTTTTCTCTTCCGAGCGCTAGCAGCTTCGTGATCTCGGCGGCAACAGCCCAGGTGATCATCTCGCGAGCCCTTTCTTTCCCCCACAGTAATCCCTTGTCGCGGCCACCGATGTTCTCCGTTTGCTCCGGCGGGGCAACTAGCCACCATTGGAAAGGCGGTACCCGTTTTTCGTCTATAGATAGTTCTGCAACTTCCCCTGCCGATTTTCCTTCGCGAAATGAGATGGCCTCGTTGACAAAGGAGTCGCACCGACCAGCGAAAAGGGCATTTACGGCCCTGATTAGCCCAGGGGTGGAACGCCAGTTCTCCGTGAGCGTATAGCGTCGATCAGCCTCTTGAGAGGCACGTAGATACGAAAAGACATCGGCGCCGCGAAATCCGAAAATCGCCTGTTTGGGATCGCCGATCAGAAAAACGCTATTCATACGATGCGGCTGGCCGGACTCATTAAAGATGCGCATTAATATTTCATACTGGATCGAATCTGTGTCCTGAAATTCATCAATGAGGATTGCCCGGTATCTATTGCGCAGTGCTGTAGCGAGAGTTTCGCCATGAGGTTTCCGCAGCGCCGATCGTAATTCAGTGAGCAGATCGTCATAGGAAATGACGTTACTCTTTGCCTTGCGCAAGGAAAGCTCGCAGGGGAGGGAATCCAGTAATTCTACCTTAAGCCGTGATACGTATCCTTCAATGCGATCCGCCAGGCGATCAGCGCTAAGCTTGACCTGCTCGCACAGATCAAAAAAGGCGTGCTCCGGTGGCCGGTGATTCTTCTTCAACTTGCCATGCAGGAAAGAACGGCAGAGTTTCTCGAAGTCCTCAAAAAGCGGAAAATGCGCGCCGGGCAACGAGAAAAAACCATCAAAGGTCACCAGTATCTTCTCGATCTTCGGGGCATCATAAATCCTCGCGTTCAGGCCGCAACCCATGAGCAGTTCTCTTATCTGGTACCGGCTCGTGTCCCAAAGCGCACCGAGCTTGACAATCAGACCTCTGAAGAGCTCAACCTCTTTTGCCAACGCCGCCTTGCCCGCTGCGTCCTGCGATCCCGTTATTATCTTCGTTTCATGGCCGATACGACTGTCCGCCGCCAAGCGAGCGAAATAGGAGGCGGAATAACCATGACGGATAGCGTAGCTCGTGACCTCAGGCACGTTGAACGCGATATTCTTCCGCCAGAAGTCGGCGACAACGTCCTGGCGTAAAATCTCTTCATCCGTAATCAACTCCCGATCAAAGGGAGATCCGCTCTCGAAGGCGCGCTCCTTTAGTACCCGCTGGCAAAACCCGTGGATAGTGAAGATGGCGGCTTCATCAAAAAGCCGCAGGGCAACCGTCAGTCGGTCGATCGCTCTTTGACGGTCATAGCTGCCTAGAAGCTTCCTTAGCAGCGGATTATCGGAGGAGCTATTTACAAAGGCTTCTCTCGCGTCGCGAATCTTCCTGCGTACCCTCTCTTCTAACTCCTGAGTTGCAGCGACGGTGTAGGTCACGACGAGGATGTCGGCGGGAAGCAATCCCTTTTCCAGAAGCAAACGGAGATAGACTCCGGCGATCGTGTAGGTCTTTCCGGTTCCGGCGCTCGCTTCGATCAGGTTTATCCCGCATAGATCACTCTGCAGTAAATCGAAGTCCTTCATCGCGCCACCCGACTCTGATGAAGTAACAGGGGATTTAGAATCATCATGCTCGTCTTTTGAAAATCGGCATCGAAGGGTGAATTATCTGTATGACAAAGAGCAAGATAAAGGTCACGTGATTCACCCCCGTTATGATCATTGCCCGTCCAGATTCTCTTAGCCGCGGCGAGTGAATCAGCATGAGAAGCCCCTTTGTTCAGTCTCCGCGCGTATTCGAAGGAGGCCTCAGGATAGAATCTAAGCGGTCGTGAAAGTCCTTTCCAGTAATTGTCAAGCAACACCTCCAGCGGCGCTAATGGATCAGCGGGCGGTGCGTATTCCCACGTTCCGTCTTTTCCCATGAGGCACGCCGTAAGGTGCGCCCCGACCGCGTTAGCGAAAAGAAGCCGAATCCAGATATCGAGATGATCGCACCCGCGCAGCTTTGCATAACGGTAAAAGAAGAGCTGGTGAGGGCCGATTCCCTGCACCGCACCGGAAAGTCTGAATTTCCCTAAATCCAATGAGCCCCTGAACGTTTCCTCGCTGTGGGCAAGCCTCCCCTTAACGGCCAGCGCAAAGCTATGTATGTCCTCCGCCAAATGGTGATACTGTTGGCTTCCAGCTTCTCCCAATGGAACCAGCCCCGCTGCTGCCGTTAAAGCGTCGCCCTGGGTCCTTTCTTCGCCTTGTACTTCTCTTTTCAGGATATCCTCCGCCAGCTTGTAACGTTCCAATCCTTCTATCGCCAAGATATCCCTTTCCTGCAATTCTTCTTCCGACTCCGGGAAACTCATCACCAATCTGTTCCTCAGCAGGTAACGCGCCGGGTTGCGGTAGAACCCGAGAAGCTCTCCCAGCGCCACATCCCTCATCGCCTCCGGGGGATCTGAGAGCTTTCCTTCGGCAAATGACGGCACCCTGCGGGGAGACGCTTGTTCTGCGCAGGCTGCCCGATAATCGCGCATCGAGTAACTGAACATCCCTTCGTTTCCTTCGAAATAGGCCTTATCATAGCCTTGCAGACGGTGTCTGACGACGACCCGGTCAAGCATGTTTCCTTCTCTCTGACAAAAATGTCGTTCGATATAATCTGTCAGCTCCGCGACAAGAACCGAAGGCGGAATAAGGCCGTTGTCACCGATCGATTGACCCACATAGCTGATGAAGAGTTTTTCTCGCGCCGATAGCAACGTCTCCAGAAAGAGATAACGGTCATCCTCACGCCTGCTGCGGTCGCCCCGACGAGGGAATCTAGCTCTCAGGTCAAAGGATAGCGTCTCATCTTGCCGCGGAAAGTTTTTCCCATTTATACCTAAAAGACAGATGACCTTCGCGGGAATGCTGCGCATGGGAACCATGCCGCAAAATGTTATACCACCACGAAGAAAACCATAGCCTTTCCCGTCTGAGGCCTCTGTCAGCGTAAGATGACGGCGGATCGTCTCCACCCCGATCTTTGCTCCGAACCCCGTGACCCGCTGAATATTCTCAAGCGATTTGATACGGACGGTAAGATTTCTAACATCGAGCGCCGCCCATTGATCGTCGTCACTCGGAAGGAATCTTTCAACCAGTCTGGATAGAGCCGCACTCCACTCCGCAAGTTCCTTTGGTTTAGCGAGGCATTTCTGTTCTTCGCGCAGAATTTGGATAAATTTAACAAATTTACCTAGGACCAGCGATTGATTGCCCTCGACACCGTCGTACGGCAGAATACCCCGGAAGAGCCTGTTTTCGCCGGGAAGGGCATAGCCCAGAAGAAGACGATCCAAGCCGGCAGACCAGGTATTACCGGACACCGCGGGTATACCCAGGACTGTTCTGTCTTGTCCATCTATACCCCAACGAATCCGCGTCGCGATGATCCAGCTTCGAATCAATTCCAGATCCTTTTCGGACAGTTCAAAACGCATCCGCACGGCCGACTGCTCAAGAAGGCTAAAGACCTCGGGGGCCGTGAAGCGGCTACAGCAAAGCATGAAGATTTTGTCGATTATCGTACCCGCAGTTTGTTTTTCCTGTAAAGTGCGATCCGCGATCGTAAATGGGATCCTATATTTTTCGTCGGCAGCCCCGAATACCGCCTCTATGAAAGGCGCATAGGTATCTATCTCCGGCGTCATGACAATAATGTCCTTCGGCAGGAGCCCTGGATCCTTCTCCATGTAGTACAATAGCTGGTCATGGAGAACTTGCACCTCTCGAAGGGGACTGTGACAAGAATGAATTCTGAGGGAGTCGTCGTCTGCCGAGATAACCATCCTCCCCAAGTCCGTTCTATCCGTCATATTCAGGATGTCGTCCTGAATAGCAGCAAGGAGACTATTCTTGGAGATATCTGTCGCCGCGAAAAGATCCTCCTGCTCCGTCTCGCAGTCCAGAAGATATCTGAAGAAATCTCTCCCCTGCCCGCCCAGGGAGGCCAGGAGAGTATTTCCCCGGTCAAAATAAAGATCCGCCAACGAGTAGCCCTGATCGTATTCGCTTTCCATCTTCTCCATGACGCGCCCGATTTCGTGATCGGATTTCGTGTCAAACCAGAATTGAGATGAGGGGCTCATGAGAAAGAGGTTGACGTCAATATGACGGGCAAGGGCAACAAATACATCCAGGTGAAAACGGGGTAAGGTCGTAATGCCGAACAAGAAAACGCGTGACCACCTAATTCCGGACGGTTGCCCGTGAGCTGCCTTCTTAAATTCCTCCCAGATCCGGACCTTGTGCGATGCGCCTGCCTCACCTACCAATGCGGTCCAGAGTTCCCGCTGCCATGATTCGATCTGGACCGCTGACGTCAAGTACGTCCCCTTTTCCCATGCCCTGATTATTTCCGGACGGAATGCGAGATATTCGTCAAAGACCGAGGCAATGCGAAGAGCTAACTGATATGACCGCAGGGACGGACCCACCTCAAGCGACGATTGCGCCTCCGAATGTACGTAGTTGGTGACTTGGCTGAAAGACGGTTCCCCGAGGAATTGGGGCAGGAGTTTCATGATTAACCAAGGCAGGTTTTCCAGATCGTAGCGTGGATCTGTCGCTGCATCGGGAAGGAAGGTCCGAAATGCTTCGTTTACAAAGGAATTGGGAAAGGGAAAGGCTATATTCGCGCAGATCCCGAGACGCGTGGCCAACTCCAGAGATAGCCACTTTTCCATGTCGCGACTCTGTACGACAATAACCTCCTGCTCCAGGGGTGAAGAAGATGGAGCCGAAATAATTTCTGCCAGTCTGTCCGCCAGCACCTCAAGACGGTTGCTGGTGAATAATTTCATGCCCGCCACGACGGAGACCCCTGCCTTTTATTTATGGCATCTTTTAACAAAGCGCCCGGGGATATACAAAGGGATTTTACGCAGAGGAAAATGAGCTTGACAAGACGGCTGCTCATGGGAGAAAGCAACTGTTCACAAATCAGATTCCAAGGAGGTTCCTATGATCAGCGAACACATGGCCCTGATTCTATACGTTACCGGTGTGATTACATCTTCGACGATCATCCAGTTTTTTGCCCCGAAAGCAAGTTTAAGACTTCTCAATAACGTGGAGTTGAACGACGAAGTCGGTCTGTTTCTTGCGCGTCACTGGGGTTTGCTGGTCTTTTCTATCGGCGTCCTTCTTATCTACGCCGGTTATGATGCCTCGGCCCGTACGCCTATCTTGATCGGTGCCATCATCGAGAAGGTCGGTATCGTTTCCCTTGTCTTATTTAACAGGAAGAAACCTTTTGTGAAGGGCTATATCCTCACGGCACTGTTTGACAGTTGCTGCGTGATCATTTACCTTCTGTATTTGATCGGCTTAGCCTGAAGAGAAGAGCTTCTCTATTTCTTTAAGAGCATTGTTGCCGGGTCAAGAATCAACGGCCCCTGCTGGTGATCATTCATGCCTTTCAGCCCCTCGACAAATATCTCACCATCCTGGGGCTGAAGCTTAATAATCGCTGAGAGCAATTCCGCCGTTCCGCGCAGATATGGGGGTATCCCCTGACTACCGCACTCTTCGTGCCGATGCGTGTGAACGGAAAACCACACCTGCATACTTCTCCCGGAAGCTAGGCAAGCGATGGCGCTGAGCGTCTTCTCGGCCGTCTCGTCGAACTTCAAGCCATCGACGACCATCAACTTCGGCAGAAAGATGCCCTGCTCGATCAGATCGGTCATCCTTTCCTCGAGAGTGGGTACGCTAAATCCCTCGACACGGAAGCTCATGATGAACCTTCGCGGCGACAGTTCTTCCCATATAGCAGCCTTTTTCGCCGCATCGTATTCTGCGGCAAGATGTTCGAAGATTTCTTTGTACCATAGCTCCACCTTACTCAGTTGATCATGAAGACTGACGTGCAGGACGTTCTTCCCCCGTAGCATGGCATGAAGCGCAATCTGAACGAGAAACGCGGTCTTCCCCACTCCGGCTGGGGCCAACACGGCTCCTAAGCTACCTCCGGGAATGATATCTTCGTCGATGTATCCCAGACTCCTCAGTGGATTACGCAACAGCAGGTTTTGCTTTACCATATAGTAGTACTCCCTGTCCCTCAGATATAATATGCTGGCTGATTGTTCCTGTTTAAGGGATAACAACATCCTCCCTCATCCCTCATGCGGCGCTTTTCTTGCGCAATGCCACTTCTTCCGCGACCTTCTCCGCCACGGACTGCGGAACCTGCCTGTAAAGCGAGAATTCCATCGTGAACTGGGCTTTACCCTGCGTCGACGATCTCAAGACCGTCGAAAAGCCAAACATCTCCGCCAACGGCACCTGCGATTCAATAACGCACTGTGGCCCTTCGTCCTGGGCACCGACGATGATACCCCGGCGCTGATTGAGCAGGCCCATGACGGCACCTTGGAACTCCGTTGGGGTCTCCACTACCACCTTCATGATCGGCTCGTGGATCACCGGCTTCGCTTTCAGGTACGCCTCGCGGAATGCGCCCCGCGCGGCCGCCTGAAAGGCCATGTCTGAAGAGTCAACGGCATGCGAGGCGCCATCGTTGATGACCACCTTTACACCGGTAACGGGAAATTCAAGTTTCGGCCCCTTTGTCAGACACTGTCGAAATCCTTTCTCACAAGCGGGTATGAACTGCGTCGGGATTGCTCCCCCAACAATCTCATTGTCGAAGAAAAAATCGCCATCGGGGTACGGTTCCACGTAACCCGCGATGCGCCCGTACTGGCCAGAACCGCCCGTTTGCTTCTTGTGGGTGTAGTTGAAATCGGCCCGCTGGGTAATGGTTTCGCGATAGGCTACACGGGGACTGCCCGTCGTGACGTCGGTTCCATATTCCCGGCGCATCCTTTCCACATAAACCTCCAGGTGAAGCTCTCCCATGCCTTCAATGATAGTCTCATTCGTTTCGGCATCGACGTAAGTCCGGAAGGTTGGATCTTCTTTGCTAAAACGATTGAGTGCCTTAGACATGTTGATCTGGGACTTGTTATCCTTCGGGGTAATAGCGAGCGAAATGACCGGCTCGGGAACGTACATAGAGGTCATAGTAAGATTTACCCCGGGGGAAACAAAGGTATCACCGGAGGCACACTCCACGCCGAAGAGCGCACCTATATAGCCGGCGGGAATGGAATCGATATCTTCCATCTGATCCGCGTGCATCCTCACGACGCGCCCGATCTTCAGCTTCTTGCCGTTGCGCATGTTAACGATCGTTGCACCTTTAGCAATCGTTCCCTGATAGACCCTGATGTACGTCAGTTGGCCGTAATGTCCGTCTTCCAGTTTGAAGGCCAGAGCGACGGTTGGTTTGTCCACATCGCTTTCCAGTTGAACGGCGGACTCGCCGTTTTTCATATCCAGGGCATGGTTCTGGACATCTATCGGGCACGGCAGGTAGCGGGTCACCGCATCCAAGAGGGGTTGGACGCCTTTGTTTTTATAAGCTGACCCCAAGAAGACCGGCGTCAGTTCCCTTGCCAGCGTGCCTCTGCGCACCGCCTCGATGATCGGCCCCTCGGGGATCTCTTTTTCTTCCAAGATCAGCTCGGTAAGCTCGTCAGAAAACATGGAAACGGCATCAATCATCTCCTCCCGCTTCTGTGTCGCTTCGGACAGGAGGCTCTCCGGTATCTCACCCAGCCGAACAATCTGGCCGTTATCGCCTTCGAAGTACATTGCCTTCATGGATATTAGATCTACGACGCCAATGAAATCCATCTCCAGGCCGATCGGTATCTGCATGGCGACGGCGTTGTGGTCGAGTTTCGTTCTCAGTTGCGAAACGACGCGAAAAGGATCGGCACCACTACGGTCACATTTGTTCACAAAGGCGATACAAGGGACGTTATAACGCTTCATCTGTTTGTCAACGGTGATAGATTGGGATTGAACGCCACCCACGGAACACAGGACAAGGATTGCCCCGTCCAGAACACGCAGAGAACGTTCCACCTCGATGGTAAAATCCACGTGCCCCGGCGTGTCGATAATATTTATCTCGTGATCCGCCCACTCGCAATAAGTTGCCGCCGAGGCGATGGTAATGCCCCTTTCCTTTTCGAGCTCCATGGAATCCATGGTGGCCCCGACACCATCTTTACCCTTCACATCATGAATGGCATGAATCCGATTCGTGTAATATAACACCCTCTCCGTTAGGGTCGTCTTCCCCGAATCGATGTGGGCGCTTATCCCGATGTTTCTAACTTTTCCTATGTCGCTTTTCATTTCTCCGTTCCTCGATGAAGCAAAATAAAAAATCCCTCATCGGCCAACCATCACCGGATGGGGGATATATGGATACTGCCCGCTTGATGAAGGTGGGGAAACTACTCGTTCTCGGGTGTTTTGTCAAGAATTATTTACATGTGGACCAAAAAATGCGATAAGCGCATCGAGGACATTGAAGGACAAAGGCTGTGGGATCATATTTCGTCAACACCACCAATGAATATCACACGCTAGGCATCGAAACCTTGGGCTGGGAGCTTACCGTCTGCAACGCGCTGGAACCACAAGAAAGTATCTGCCGGACCGTTCTGCAAGAACCCTTTTCTTACGGTAAACATCTCTACCGTTTTCTCTCCCGGTCCCTTACCCTTGAGAAAGTGCGAGATGTCATCGAAATAGGTGGGGGATACGGTTATATCATGCGTGATCTTCTTCTCGCCAATTCCGAATTTCATGCGACGATGCTCGATATCTCCCCTTACCTTCTTGGCCAGCAAAGGAAGTTACTTCCCCCGGAGCGCGCGACTTTCATCAATGAGGATTTTCTCACGACGGCCGATACCTTCCTTTGCCACTTCGATTTGGCCATCCTGAACGAGAACCTCGGTGATTTTCCGACCCTTGTCGGAGTGGATCGTCCCGCCTTAGATCATGGTCCGGCAGCCGGAACGCTCTCGGAGATGATACGCCTTTCCTCTACTTACAAACTCGATATTCCTGAGCTCCCATCCCTAAACTTCAATACCGGTGCGATCTTGGCGCTTGAAAAGTTGTGTCATGCTCGCATCCCTTATATCTTTCTGTGCGAGCACAGTTGCGAGGCGGAGGTGCCATCGGACCTCCGTCACTGGGTAAAAATATCGAATTGCGGAAATCCCGAGAGAATTTCACTGAAGGGTCACAATGAGTACAGTCTCAAATTCTCCCATTTGGAGAGGGTCGGGCGCTGGTTTGGTTATGACGTACGCCGGGGCCCCTTGGCCGATTATCTTAAGATCAATTGGAGCGACACCGTAAAAACGGCACTCCAGTCGCAGGTCATTCTTTCCGATCGTCAGGAAGTCATCCGCCAGTTTGTGGAAGATCTCTTCAAATATGAATATCTCCTCCTCGACGGATCAGTGCGCACAATCAGGAACACCGATTAAGGCCGTCCTTTCCCATCTTGATGGCGCAAAGGTCTCCGCACATAGTGCATCCTTCCTCCTTCGCGCTCTCGCTTCGCTCCAGAATGTCACCTGCCTTGACTGGATCCAGACTAATATTAATCTGTCCCTCCCAGTTGAAGTCCTTCCTGAATTTAGCCATCATTACGTCACGATCGAAGGCC
>JAQULV010000005.1 GCA_028718405.1 Smithellaceae bacterium | reverse complement strand
GAGATCCCGGACACTGTCGTTTCTCACCCGCAGACCGCGGCGCGTGAGGGAGGAGGCCAGATCGGAGACGACCAGGACGTAGTCACTCTCCCGCTCCAGGTCGCGCTCCAGCTCGCAGTACCTCATCCCCGTGAATTCCTCGCTGAAGGATCCTTCCTCGAAGCCGATCTCCAGCTGCGGCGAGGCGGGGGCGGAGAGTCCCTTGATGCGGTCCACCTTGCGGACGAAGGACACAAGCTGCCTGATGAAACGGGGAGTCGATAGGGCGCCGATGAGGGCGACGGGGGTTTCGGCGTCGCCGTCTTCCATGACGGCCCACACGCCCCGATAATGCTTCTCAAAGAGGGCTTTCCCTACGCCTTTCTTACCGCCGCCTATCTTGCCGCGGTGCACAACGTAGATCCTTCCCTTCCCGTCTTTTGCCAGGCCCCCGCCGATCTTTCTGTCGATCCCGCGGGTCGGGAAATTGATCTCGCAGGTAATGGATAACGAGGCTCCCTCCCGGGGGCGGCCGGTGCCGAAGGCATTCCAGAAGAAGCCCTCCTCGGCACGGGAATACATCCAGAGACCAAGCTCCATCGAATAGAAGATCTTGGCCGCGAAGTTCGCCCCGGGATGGCCGATCTTCACGGGGATCTTCTCGTCCCAATAAGGTTTCAGGGTTTTAACAAGACGCTGCTGGTACTTGAGGATGGCTTCCGGATCGTCGACAATCTTCAGCATAGCCCTGCACTCCGCGTGTTGAGATGCATATCGGTGCCTATTGCTATAATATTTCCGCTGCTTTTACAAGGATAAGATGTTCAGTCGAGTCGCTTGCGGAAACGCCCCACCGCACCGGCAAAAACTGCAAAACCCAGGATCGCCAGGGCGAGAAACTGCGGCCAGAGGATATCGATCCCGATCCCCTTGAGAAAGATGCCGCGGATGACGACCAGGAAGTAGCGCAGAGGGTTCAAATAGGTGAGCCACTGGACCAAGGTAGGCATGTTGACAATGGGAAAGACGAATCCCGAAAGCATGAAGAACGGAACGATGACGAAGAAGGTTGTCATCATCGCCTGCTGCTGGGTCGACGAAATTGTCGAGATGAAAAGCCCCGCTCCTAAAGTGCTCAAGAGAAAAAGACAGGTGGCGAAAAACAGAAGCGTGATGCTCCCCACCAGGGGGATCTGAAACCAGAGGAGGGCAATGACGGTAACGGTGAGCATCTGCGCAAAGGAGATGACGATATACGGAATGGTCTTGCCGATGATCATCTCGATGGGGCGGAGCGGCGTCACGATCAGCTGCTCGATGGTCCCTGCCTCCTTCTCCTTGATGATGGCAATCGAGGTGAGCAGAAGGGAGATCAGCATGATTAAAAAGGCGACGATTCCGGGCACGAAGAAGTAGCGGCTGTAGTTGTTGGGGTTGTACCAACTGCGGATCCTGGCGTCGATGCGGCCGTATCCCAGGTGCTGCGGGTGGAGTTCGCGCAGCAACCCGCGGTTGACCTGATCGACGACAAGCAAGCTGTAGACGATACGGACCGCCGCCATGTTGCTCATGGAGCCGTCGGCAAGTATCTGAACGGGGGAGGTATCGCCGCCGCGAATCTTGCGGCTGAGATCGGGTGCCAGCTTCACGCCCAGGTCCACCTTCCCTGCCAGCAGCATTCCTTCCAGTTCCTTTTGATCGTGAGGGTAGCCCACGATCTCGAAGGTACCGTTGCCGCGGAAGGCATCTATGATCATCCTGCTTTCCTTTGTCCGGGCCTGGTCGAGAACAGCCAGCCTGACGTTGCTGATGTCGTAATTGACGACGTAGCCGAAGACCATCAACTGGACGACAGGGGCGATGATCAGGATGGGCCTGATCTTCCTGTCCCGGAAAAGGGCGATAAATTCCTTCCTCACCAGTTCGCGAATGCGCAGCCAGCTCATCTCAGAGGCCCTCCCTCTTCAGCAGCGTAAAACTGAGGAAGCCAAGCAAAGCAGCCATCGTGAAAAGGACGGCGAAATTCGGCCACAGATGAGCCATCCCCAGGTTCTTCAGATAGATGCCGCTTAAGATGTCTATGTAGTAGGTTGCCGGAACGATCTTGGTGACGAGTTGCAGCGCCGGCGGCATGTTGGAAACGGGGAAGACGAAATTGGAAAGCAGCATCGAGGGCAGAAACGTGATCAGGATGGCCATCTGGTTGGCCACCAGTTGAGATTTCGTAACGATCGAGATGAGCAGCCCCAGCATCAGGGCCACCAGGATATAGACAACAGAGGCGCCGATCATCAGCCAGAAGCTGGATTTCATGACGATCCCGAAAAGCACCTGCCCCATAAGAACGGCGATCAGAACGTTTACGAGGGTGATAAAAAAATAGGGGATCGCCTTGCCCGCGAGAAGCTCTCCGGCGCTGAGCGGCAGCGACTTGAGCGTCTCCATCGTGCCGTTCTCATACTCCCGGGCGATAACGAGCGACGTGAGGATCGCACCAACGATCATGATGATTACGGCGATGATGCCGGGGATGATGAAGTTGCGGCTCTCCAAGTCCTCGTTGAACCAAACCCGCACCCTTCCCTCCAGGGGAGGCTTGATCGTATCCATCCCCTGGCGGTTGAGAAAATCGGCCAGCAACTTCTGGTTGTACATCTCGACGAAGCTGTTGATGTAGCCGCGGGCGATGTTGGAGAAATTGGGATCGGACCCGTCGAGGAGGATTTGCAGCGGTGCCGTCCGATCGGCGCGCAGGTCTTTCGTCCAGTGGGGGGGGATGACAACGGCTACCATCGCCAGTCCCCGGTCCAGATAACGATTTGCCAAGGCATCGCTCGGAAGATAGGCCCGCACGTGGAAATATGAAGAGGCATCCAGGTGGTCGATAAAGTCGCGGCTGAGGTCGGTCCCATCGTAATCGACGACGACCGTCTCGATGTTGTCCACATCGAGGCTCAAGGCGTAGCCGAAAAGAAGAATCAAGATCAGAGGTATGGCAAAGGCGAGGTAGAGGCTTCGGTAGTCGCGCAGGAGATGGTATATCTCCTTGTCCATGACGGCCTTGATCTTGCGCGGGTTCATCGGTCGTCCCTCCGCTTCATCAGCTTGATGAAGGCGCTATTCAGATCGGCGTTGGGAAGTTCCGGGCAGGTGTTCGCCACGATCTCCGCGGGGCTCCCCTGGGCGACGATCCTTCCCTCGTTGATCATGACGATCCGCTGACAGTTATGAGCTTCGTCCATGTAATGGGTCGTCACGAAGACGGTGATCCCCTCACCGGCGAGTTGACCGATGAACTCCCAGAAGTGGCGGCGGGTCACGGGATCGACGCCCGAGGTCGGCTCGTCCAAAAAGAGGATATCGGGTTTGTGCAGCAGCGCGCAGCCCAGGGCCAGCCGCTGACGCCAGCCGGGTGCCAGTTCCTTGGTGACCCGATCCCTCAGGTCTTTCAGGTTCGCCATTTCGAGGATCCATTCGATCCTCTCTTTCCACGTTTCCTCGGGGACGCTGTAGATACCGAGATAGAAACGCAGATTTTCGCAAGGGGTGAGGTCTTCATAAAGAGAGAACTTCTGCGACATGTAGCCGATGGAATGTTTGATCTCTTCGGCCTCCGTGAAGATGTCATGGCCCGCGACGGTGCCGTGGCCGGAGGTGGGGGTGATGATACCGCAGAGCATGCGGATCGTGGTTGATTTGCCGCTCCCGTTGGCGCCCAGGAATCCGAAGATCTCACCTTTGCGCACGGAGAAGCTGATCCGATCTACGGCGACAAAGGCGCCGAAGCGTTTCTCCAAATCCCTCACAACTATCGCTTCAGAAGTGGAAACGATCATGGATGATCCCCTTGTCCACCTCCTGAATACGGGCGATGATCGCCTCTTCAAGATTGGGATAGCCGTCGCGCAGCTCCGCGGGCGTCGCCTTTGCCAGCAGGGAAGCTCTGTGCATGAGGACAAGCCCGTCGCATCTCTCGCCCTCGTCCAGATAGGCCGTCGAAACGATGATCGTCATGCCGCTCCCGCGCATCTCGCCCAGGATTTCCCAGAATTCCTGTCGTGAGACGGGGTCCACGCCGTTGGTTGGTTCATCTAAGATCAGGAGTTTCGGTTCGTGGACGAGGACGCAGGCAAGCCCCAATTTCTGCTTCATCCCTCCCGACAGATCGCCGGCGCGGCGCTCCAGGAAGGGCAAGAGATTGGAAAAGCCCAGATAACGCTCCCTCCTCTTCTCCCGCTCGGCGCCGTAAATGCCGAAGATGTTCATGAAGAAATCCATGTTCTCGGCGACGGTGAGATCCTGGTACAGGCCGAAGCGCTGCGGCATATAGCCGATGAGACGCTTGACCTTTCTCTTATCGGTAACGACGTCAAGACCGCCGATGGTGATCGCACCGGCGGCAGGCCTGATCATCGTGGCGATCATACGCAGCAGCGTCGATTTGCCGGCGCCATCGGAGCCGACCAGACCGAAGGTGGCTCCCGCCGGGACTCCCAGCGTTATCCCCCGCACGGCCTCGATCGTACCGAAGTTCATGGAGACATCATCGATCCGGACAAAGGGATCATTCGAGCCAGGCATCGGCGGGCATCCCCGATTTCAACTCCAAGCTGGGGTTGGGAATAGAGACCTTGACGAGATAAACGATCTTGACCCTTTCTTTCTTGGTCTGAATCATCTTCGGTGTGAATTCCCCCTCGGGGGAAACGAAGGTTACGACCCCCGGAAAGTCGCGTCCAGGAAAGGTATCGATCTTAACCGTCGCCTTCTGGCCGGGCCTGACTTTGCCGATCTCCGTCTCGGGGACGAAGATCTTGAGATCGACCCGCGAAAGATCGGCCAGGGACAGACATTCGCGGCTGGGGTTCACGACCTCTCCCGGTTCCACATCCCGGCTCGTAATAATCCCCGCGAACGGCGCCTTCAGTTGCACGTAGGTAAGCTGAATGGCAGCCTGGCCCAAAACGGCACGGGCGGCCTGCACCGCAGACTTTGCCCCTTCGATCTCCTTCACCGTCGCGTCAATCTTCTTCAGATTGCTCTGCGCCTGGCGTCGCACCGCCTCCGCTTCCGCCAGCCGCGCTTCGGCCGAGCGTATTGTCTCCGGCCGAGCACCTTCCTTGAGCAGATCATAGGTTTCTTTAGCACGCTCATAATCGCGCAGCGACGTCTCATATTTGAGATTGGCCGCGTCGTTGTCCTTATCGGAGACAACGCCTTTGGCAAAGAGAAGCCCTATCCTGTCCCGATTTTTCTTGGCGTCGTCCATGACGGCCTGGGCGGCGAGCACGGCCTGATTTGCCCTCTGCAGGTCCTGGATACGGCTGCCGGCCCGCAATTCGTCCAACTGGGCCTTCAGGGCATTCTTCCCCGCCTCCGCGCGGGCGACATCGGCAGGAAGGGTCTTTCGGTAAACCTCCAGCATCGTCTCCAACTGCTGCTTGCCCTTCTCCGCTCTGTCCAGGTTGGCCTGCGCCTGCTCGTAGCGCGACTGAAACTCGGCGCTGTCCAGCTCGGCCAAGACCTGCCCTGCCTGAACTGCCTGGCCCTCATCGACCAGAACGGAACGGACACGGCCCCCGGCCTGGAAGGCGAGGTTGGACTGCCGGGCGTCGATGGTGCCGGAGTAGTAAAGTTCAGTCTGTTTCGTCTTCCACTGCCCGAAGTAGACGAGCAGTGCCACCCCGACGAGAAGGGCCAGAAAAATAACGATAGCGATGCGCTTCTTCAATGGAATCCTCCCCTATTTGTCTTCTCCCCCGTAGATGACACCCATGGCCCTTTCCAGTCGCGCCCGGCTGATGCAGAAGTCGCCCAGGGCTCCCGCATAGTCCGATTTGGCTCTGGTGAGCAGTGTCAGGGCGTCGATTACGTCCGTCGAGGTCGACACCTGCTCCTTGTAACGCTCCTCGTTGATGCGGAAATTCTCTTCGGCCTGTTCGATGGCTTTCTTCGCTACGCCGACCTGCTTTTCGGATTGCCGGAGCATCAGGAAGGCGTTCTTCAGCTCTAGGGTAATCTGGTCTCTTACGTTCATCAGCACGTCCGAGGCCTGGTTTTCGCGCGCAAGATTTGCATCCACGCGGTCCTTCGTCCGACCCCATTCCCAGAAATCCCAACTGGCGACGGCCATGACGTACCAGGTTTCTCGGTCCTTATAATAGCTTCCTTCCACATTGGGATGGTCTCCGAAACGCTCGTAGTTCCCCATGAGGTTCAGCTTGGGAAAGAAGTCGCTGCGGGCGAGCGTCACGCCCGCCTTGGCCTGCTCCAGTCTCAAGGCGTATGACTTCAGCTCCGTTCGGTTCTGCAGGGCGATCCGCAGACACTCCTCGATGCTCTTCCCGAAGGGTGTATAGGTCATGATGTCTTCCACCTCCAGGGGCGTCTCAATGTCGCGGCGCAAAAGAGTATTGAACCTCGCCTTGGCAAGCTCCACTCCGTTTTCCGCCTGCACGAGAAACTGTCGGCCGTTGGCGAGTTGCACCTCGCTCTGGAGGAGATCGTTTCTGGGAATCAGCCCTACGTCGAAGAAATCCTGGGCAACATCGCGATGGGCCTGAAGCTGCTCCACGGATTGCCTGGCGACGCCCAGGATCTTTTGCGCCTTCAGGATGTTGAAATAAGAAACCGTCACATCCTGGACCGTATCGCTTGTCACCGTCTGTTGATCCATCCGGGCAGCATTTGCACCCAGCTCGCTGATGCGGTAGCTCGCAGTGAGTGCGCCTCCCGTGTAGAGGGGCTGCTTCAGGCTGATCGTCCAATCATAGTTGTCGGCTGTTCCCACCTGCGCCTGGGCGGCCGTGGGAATAGGCGGCGGCAGCGGCCCGATCACGGTGTGGGGGTTATCGTTGAGCCGCGTGTAACTATAGGTAGTGTTGAACTTGGGAAGGAAACCCGTGGCCGCCTCCCTCTGCTGGGCTTCGGCGCCGCGGACACCTTCCCGGGAAGCGTGGATCAAGACGCTCTGCTTCAGAGCCAGATCAATGCTCTCCTTAAGGCTCATCGGACCGGCGGACTGCGCCCAGAGACAACCCGGGAAGAGAAGAAAAACCGTCGCCCAGGCAATGATCATCTCCATCTTTCTTTTCATCGTACACCCCCTGTTAATCTTTCTGCCTTTCCTCTCTCACCATCTTCAAGGCGAGTCTTTCCAGTTCTGCCGCGACCTCCGGCGAGATGCGATCACCCTTCAGCTCCTCAGGAAGGACCTCTATCCTGGCCCTGATGGGACTCGATACCTTAAAGAGGATGATCGCCCCCAGGATCATGGCGTGGACGATGAACGGCGACATGACGGCGAAATCACCGCGCGTGGCGCCATCCTCAAGGATGCTCGCCAGGATGCCGACTACCGCGTTCATGTCCTTGGTCGCCACCTCGGGTAAGTTCTTCCCGCCCGAAGCGAGTTCCCTCATGATAATGGGCGGAAGGTGGGGATTGAGATTGATCGTGGCGACGAAGTTGCGGACGTAAGCTTTGAGCCTCTGCTCCGGCGTCTGGGCTTCCTTCACGTCGCGGGCCAGATGCATGGCGAGATTGCCCATCACATTGTGCATCACCTCGCCGTAAAGAACCTTCTTGTTGCCGATGTGATAATAGATGGTGGCTTTGTTGACTCCCGAGCGCGCGGCGATCTCATCGACACGGGCGCCGCTAAACCCTGCCTCGGAGAAGACCTCCGTTGCCGCAGCAATGATCTTAGCCGTAGTTTCGGCTGCTCTGTCCAAAGGGCCCCCTGCCGATACTAACCGTTTAGTTAAACTAGTTAGTAAAATACGCGGGCGGATACTATCTGTCAAGTTTTTTCCGGGAGACTTTTTTGACGCCTTCTATTCCAAGACGGTCCTGACCTTGCGGAGCAGGCCTTCGGCGCTGAAAGGCTTCTGGATGAAATCGACCCCCTCGTGGGCCAGAATCACCTGAAGACCCTCGAGGAGATGGGAGTAGCCCGTCATGACCAGAACCTTCAGGTCAGGTTTCACGGCCCGCAGCTGCGAAAAGATCTCCTCTCCGCTTTCACCTGGGAGCATCAGATCCAGGATGACAAGGGTGATCTCGTCCTTGCGTCTCGCCAAGGCGTCCCTTGCCTGACTGCCGTCCTTGGCCAGGATCACGCGATAGCCCTCGTACTCCAGGATATCGAGGCAGGTGATGCGGATCATCTCGTCATCGTCAACGATCAGGATGCAACCCTTCTTCCCGCTGACCTCGCAGAATTTGGTGAGTTCCGCCAGCTCCTGTTCGTCGGGAACGGGGCTGTGCTGTACGTACCCAAGCAGGATCCGCTGCAGGATCACGCGGAAGAAATCTTCGAAGTCCTTGATGATACGATCCAGCGTTGCCTTGTCTTTCTGGTAACGGTACTCCTCGATGAAGTAGTTGAGGAGTTTGTTCTTATAGAGCCAAAGCGAATGGGTAAGGAAGTTCGGGGGAATCCGGTAGGAACCGATGAGCTGTGCCGCCCTGGTGACGCCGCGGTAGAAGACGTGGAAGTGGCCCAGGACGAGAGAATCGATGAATTTGTCGATATTGATCAGTTCGACTTTGTCTATGATTGATCGGCCGAAACTGCCGCTGTACTCGAGGAACGCATTGCGCCAGGCGTCGTTGATGGTGGGCAGGTGCCTGCGGATACCCTTCAGCGTCGTACGGATGTCTTCCATCTGGACGTCCGTCAGGCCGATCTCCTCTTTGGCGGCAGAGATCCCTCCGGGGCCGCCCCTTATCTCCCGGATGACGCTGAGCGGCTCACAGGTTCTGGTGAAGGTAGCTGAGATGGCATCATCCTGCGTGAAGTATTGCAGTGGATTTTTCATCAACTCCACGTACGCGGAGAGAACAGGTTCTTCTTCACGGATGACCCGCTTGACGAGATCAACGGCCAGAATGGCGGCCAGTCTCCCCGTCAGGAAATCGGGCGCCGTGTAGTGGACGACGTACACCGGCCGATCGGCCTTCTCTCTGGTCCAGCCGGCATGCAGCTCTTTTTCAGGATCGGCAAGACGGATCAACTCGATGATCACGTGCTCGATGACATGTGCGAAACTGGTGCCGCTCTCCACCTCCGCGGCTAAGGTACCTGATTTCGCCGTCAGGCAGCGCTGGTCCTTCAGTAAGGGGATAATCCGGAAGAGACGCTCCGAGAACCTCGGCGCTTCGCCGGTATGGGCATATTCCCAGCGACTGAGGTCCAACTCGATCTCGTACACGGAAACGCTCGATTTGACGATTTCCTGAGGCTCGGTCATGGTACCTGCACTCGCTTTCTCGTTTGTCTGCCGAAACCCGGAGCCCCGAAGTGGAGTACTTCCTCCAAGAGGAACCGCCGAACCATTACGTCAGGAGTTTACGACTCCGAAGGAAAGGACCAACCGCTTTACCCCCGGGTTTTAGTCCGCCCTTCGGAAGGTGATTACTGCAGAAAGGATGCCAGCGCGGAGCGAATCTCGCCCGCCCCACCCTCATTTCTCCAAGGCCAGCTTCAAGACCTCCATCATGTCATCGACGAAGAAGAATTCGATATCCTTTTGAACCTTGACGGGAACATCGACGAGGTCGTTCTTGTTCCATTTGGGAAGCAGGATCGTCTTGATCCCCGCCCGGTGGGCGGCCAGGACCTTCTCCTTGATCCCGCCCACGGGAAGCACCAGGCCCCGCAGGGTGATCTCTCCCGTCATCGCGAGGTCCTTCTTGATGAGCCTGTTGGTGATGAGCGATGTCAGCGCCGTGAGGATCGTCACTCCGGCAGAAGGGCCGTCCTTGGGAATGGCGCCGGAGGGCACGTGGATGTGGATATCGTTCTCCTCAAAGAAGTCGTTGTTGATCCCGAGTGCGGCGGCATTGGCACGGACGAAACTCATGGCCGCCGTGGCCGATTCCTTCATCACGTCTCCCAACTGCCCCGTGAGGGTGAGGTTCTTTCTCCCCTTCATCGCCGTGGCTTCGATGAAGAGAATGTCGCCGCCCGTCGGCGTCCAAGCGAGCCCCACAGCGATGCCCGGCTTGGTGGTCCTGATACTGACCTCGGGAGGAATGCGAACGGGCCCCAGATATTTATGGATGTCTTTGGCGGCAATCGCCTGTTTTTCCACGTCCCCGGCGGCGACTCCACTGGCCACGCCGCGGCACAAACTGGCGATCTCCCGTTCCAGGTTCCTGACCCCTGCCTCGCGCGTGTACCCGTCGATGATCGCCTTCAGCGCATTGCGGCTGATGCTGATCTGCTCCGACTTGAGACCGTTGGCCTCGATCTGGCGCGGGATGAGGTAACGCTCGGCGATCTGGAGTTTTTCGTCCATCGTGTAGCCCGGAAGCTCGATCACCTCCATGCGATCCCGAAGCGCCGGCTGGATCGTATCTAAGATATTGGCCGTCGTAATGAACATCACCTTGGAAAGATCAAAGGGGACGTCCAGGTAATGATCGGAGAAGCTGAAGTTCTGCTCGGGATCGAGAACCTCGAGGATCGCTGAAGAGGGATCGCCGCGGAAATCGGCGCCCACCTTGTCGATCTCGTCGAGCATAAAAACGGGATTGTTCGACTCGGCCCGCCGCAGACCTTGGATGATCCGGCCCGGGAGTGCCCCCACATAAGTACGCCTATGCCCCCTGATCTCGGCTTCGTCACGGACACCACCCAGCGAGATGCGGATGAACTTTCTGCCCAGGGCGCGGGCGATGGAGTGTCCCAGCGAGGTCTTGCCGGTGCCAGGAGGACCGGCGAAGCAAAGGATAGCCCCGCGGCTGTCGGGTTTCAGCTTACGGACCGCCAGGTACTCGATGATTCTCTTTTTTGCCTTCTCGAGGCCGTAGTGGTCCTCGTCCAAGACCTTTCTCGCTTTCTTGATGTCAAGATTGTCTTCGGTGCTTTCGTTCCAGGGCAGCGACGTGATCCAGTCCAGATACGTGGAGGAAACGGTGTACTCCGCCGAGGCAGGGTGCATCCTCCGCAAGCGGTCCAACTCGCGCTCGGCCTCTTTTTTCGCCTCTTCGGGAAGGTTCTTGGCCGCGATCTTGGCTTCGTACTCTTCGACCTCAACCTTCGACTCGTCTTCGCCTTCCCCGAGCTCTTTCTGGATCGCCTTGAGTTGCTGACGCAGGTAATACTCCCGCTGGGACTTATCCATATCATCCTTCACCTGGGACTGGATCTTGTTTCCCAGCTCCAGGATCTCCAACTGGTGGTTGACAAGCCTGGTCACTTCTTTCAGACGGGACTTCACATCCATAAGTTCCAAGATCTTCTGCTTCTCCTCGGTCGCGGAATTGATGATGGAGGCCACCATGTCCGCCAGGATTCCCGGATCGGTGATGGACTTCGCGATGACGGCGAACTCCTGGGGCAAAAAAGGCGAGAGTTTGACGATCCGGTCGAACAGCGACACGAGGTTCGTCATCAAGGCCTCTACCTCGATATCGTTTGTTTCTTCCTCTTCCAGCGTCTCTACGCGAGCTTGCAGGTAGGGCTTGCCCTCGATGAACTCCACGATGCGGAAACGGCTGATCCCCTGCACGAGAAGTTGCGCGCGGTTCTCGCCTCCCTTGGCCATCTTGAGGATCACGACGGACGTTCCGATATTGTAGAAATCCTCCGGTTTATACTGCAGATCCTCGTGGGTCTTCTTGGAGACGAGAAGACCCATAATCCTGTCTTTGGACATCGCCTCGTCTACCAAGGCCGCTGACTGGTCGCCGAAGATTTCCATGGGAAACATCATCTTGGGAAAGACGACCACGTTAAAAAGAGGCATGATCGGCATGATTTCCGGAATCTTCACGGCCTTCAACTCATCGGGTTTCTGCTCCGCCATTTAGACCTCCCAGCTATGGAGTAATAGGATTGCGGTAATCGCTCACAAACAATCAGCCGCTGGTGATGTTGATCTTGTGCACCTTGTCGGTCGGTAATTTTTCGACGCGGATCTGCAGGAGTCCCTCCGCGTAAGTTGCGATCGCCGTATCGACGTTGATCGGCATGGGGAAGGAAATATTCCTCTCGAAGTCACCGTAGGGAATCTCAGCCAAGGCGTACTTAGTGCCTTCCGTCAGGTATCTCTCGCAACGATTCCCGTGGATCTTGATGCTGCGCCTGCCGATCTCCACGAAGAGGTCTTCCCTCTTCACCCCCGCGATCTCGGCCACGATGATGACCGCATCGGGTGTCTCGTATATGTCCAGCTGCGGCCTCCAGATACGATGACAATGGGTAAGTACCGGGGTGACGAGCTGAAACATATCATGGACGCTACGGCGGAAATCAGCTTCGACCTTTCCCAAATCGTCCCTGAATCTGATCTTGATACGGTTCATCGGTAAACTCCTGGAGGTGGATATGATTTTCTTGGCGTTAAATGGCGAGCCGGTAACCTCATGGGAAGCATTCCTGCGGCGGATTACTTCTTGATGTTGTTATTTTCTTCCAATTCACCGTTGTTGTCAATAGGACGGTTCGACAGGAGATATCGGCCCGACAGGTTTTTTACAGCACGCGAAGCCTGTCGAGCAGGACCCTCATGGCGCGGCAGTCATCCTCGTTGTAATCCAGGATTCTCTGTTTGACGGCGGCATCGCCCGTTTCCAGCCAACGGTGATACCACTCGATGGACGCGGCCCCGGAGGGGTTGACATCGCGCCAGGAAAATCCCAGGAAAGAGGCGAGCGTCTTGATGGAGTAGTCGTAGGTAGGCCACTCGGTCTTGGACCGAACGACGTGGTGATAGAGATCGATGGCCAGTTCCGGAGCAAAGAAGGCGGCGATCTCTTCAACCGACGCGACGTGAGGATACTTTTTCTGCAGCTTGCCCCAGATGGTTCGCTCGTAAGCGGAGTAGTAATATATCCGGCAGGGCCGGCTTTCCTGCACGTAGGCCCAGGCCTCGGCAAAGGCCTTCTCCTCCGCCGCCTCACGGGGATCGTCGGCAAAAAACGCCACGTATCTTTCTTTGCCGCCCGTACCTGTACGCTCGACGAAACCATGGAGATAACATATATCCCGCATGGGATCCGTCTCGACGTCGAAGAAGAGTTCGCGCGGCGCCTCGGGAAGATGGAGCGGCTCCCTGGCGTAGGGAAGAGCGTTCTTCTGCATCTGCAGCCTCACCCGCTCGTGGAACCTGAAGAGTTGCTCTCTCCCTATGCCCGGGAAGATCGTTTTCCCGTCCTCAAGAAAGGAGGCGGGATCGGTGGCGGCAAAGACGTGTCGGGTCGGCAGCCGACAGAGCATCGCGTCGCGCCGGGCGCGCCCCAGCTCGGGGATGAGCGTCAGATCGTCACTTTCCAGCAGCGCCTTTTTGCAGGCCGAATACCAATGGCAGAGCTTGCAGAGCCCTCCGTAGGCGGGAAGCGTCACCTCTTTTTTGGCAACGATGCTGCGGGCACGCTCCAGGACCGAGAGGTATTCATCCCAGAGGCTGACCTTCCTTCGCCCCGAAAGCTCATTCAATTCGTAAGTTACCTCGCGGCTGTGGATGTCCCAGATGAACGGCCTCCTCGCACCTGCGACTCCCAATCTTTCCAAGACATCCGTATAGAGGGCGAGTTGTACGGCATAATGTTTCTTCGGCCTGCCTTCTTCGTCTTCCTCACCCTGCCCTTCAAAGCCGGAGCCGCTTTTGATGTCGCCGGCAACATAGCCGCCCATACATCTTCTAATCAGATCCGGCTCGCCAATCAACCCATCTTTCTCTATCCTGCCGCCGTAGATGAGATCCACGCCCGCGCGCATTGCCTTCATCGTTTCGATCACCCGCTGCTCCGCCAGTCTCCCTTTGAGATTTAATAAGGGCGCGGAGACTCCGGAAATGACCTCGGCCTCGAAGGCATTGCCCCGTTCCCACAGAAGCTGCACGAAAGGATTGACGGGGTCGCGCTGCGCATAATCTCCGTAAAGATCCATATAGACCCGGTGGGGACAGCAAACCAGATTGTAAAGCATGGAAGCATTAACGGGCTTCATGGGTAACCCTCTTAGTCCACGATCCGCTGTGGATGACCTTTTATGGGAAGAGAAAAGTAGAAGCAGGCGCCCCGATCAACGGCTCCTTCCGCCCAGACGCGGCCGCCATGACGGAGGACAACGCGTTGAACGGTAGCCAAGCCGACGCCGGTGCCTTCGAACTGCTCGTTCTTATGGAGGCGCTGGAAGATACCGAAGAGCTTGTCTACGTAAGCCATGTCAAAGCCGGCACCGTTGTCCTTCACAAAGAAGACGTGTTCATCGCCTTCTGCGTAGCCTCCGACTTCCACCTTCGTCTCCGCCCGGTACTTTGTAAACTTGACGGCATTGGTAAGGAGATTCCAGCAGACCTGCTTGACCAGCGTCCTATCCCCGTATCCCGTGGGCATGTCCCCGACAACCCATTCAAAAAAGGCCTGCCGCCATGCAATCGTCCTGTTTT
>JAQULV010000004.1 GCA_028718405.1 Smithellaceae bacterium | reverse complement strand
TATCCAGAACATCCCAGAAAAGATCCGAACCTGCCCTGTTTGATGACCATTATACGGCCACAAACCTGACACGGGACTTCCGACGCCTGAGATTCGACCGGCTTTATGGCCCCGTCCGCCTCCTGAACGAAATTCATCGTATTCTTGCATTCAGGATAGTTGCTGCAGGCCAAAAACTTCCCATTTCTTCCCCATTTGATAACCATGGGGGACTGACATTTTGAACAAAGGAAATCAGTAGGAGTCTCCTCCTTCTTGATATTCTTCATTTCCTTCTCCGCCTTCTTCAGCTCCGTCGCGAAGGAAGAATAGAAATCGTCGAGTGTCGCTTTCTTGCCGATCTTCCCTTCTTCGATCATATCCAGCTTGTTTTCCAAAGAAGCTGTGAATGCCACGTCCAGAATTACCGGGAAGTTCTTAACCAGCAGATCTGTGACCAGGATTCCCAGATCCGTCGGGTGGAATTTCCCCTTCTCCAGGCGCACATATTCCCGATCCTGGATGGTAGACAAAATCGCGGCGTAAGTACTGGGTCTGCCAATACCCTTCTCTTCCAGTTCCCTCACTAGCGATGCCTCGGAGAAGCGGGGCGGCGGCTGCGTGAACTTCTGCTCCGGTTTCAATGAGAGTAAGGAGAGATGTTCGCCCTCCGAAAGCGGAGGCAAAATCTTGCCGACGTCTTCGTCTTCATCACCATTTTCAGTGGCTTCCGTATAGACAACGGTATAGCCCGGAAATTTCATGACTGCTCCTTGGGCGCGCAAAAGACAATTGGCTGCTGAGATATCGATCGTTGTCTGGTCGAAAACGGAGGGATTCATCTGGCTCGCCAAGAATCGGTTCCAGATAAGCTGATAGAGGCGATACTCGTCGTTGCTCAGAAAGTTCTTTATGTCTTGTGGTTTGTAAGACATGGATGTTGGCCTGATGGCTTCATGAGCGTCCTGAGCAGTCCCTCCGACCTTAAAGATCCTAGCTTTCGCCGGAAGAAAAGCGGCATCGTAATTATCTTTGATGTAATTTCTTACCTCCTTGAGCGCCTCTTCAGCGGTGCGTACCGAATCGGTTCTCATATACGTGATGAGCCCCACGGAACCTTCCTGGCCCAGTTCAATTCCCTCATACAGCCGCTGAGCGACGGTCATCGTTTTTTTGGCGGAGAATCTCAGCCAGCGGGACGCCTCTTGCTGCAGCTTGCTGGTCGTAAAGGGTGGGAGTGGCGATCTCCGTACCTCCTTCTTTTCCAATTGCGAGACCAAGAAATCACTTTGCTCAAGAGTTTTGACCAGATTCTGTGACTGGTCAGCGTTCGTGATCTTCGCTTTCTTGCCGTCAATGCGGATCAATTTTGCGTCGAAATCAGGCGGCATACTTCCCTTAAAGCGAGCGGTGAGGTTCCAATATTCCTCAGAAATGAAATTGCGGATTTCCTCTTCGCGGTCGCAGATGATGCGGACGGCTACCGACTGGACGCGACCTGCACTGAGCCCCCGTTTCACCTTATCCCAGAGGATGGGGCTTATCTTGTAGCCCACAAGGCGATCCAGGATGCGGCGGGTCTGTTGGGCCTCATACCGGTTGGGATCCAGTTCCTGAGGGCGACTGATAGCATCGATGATCGTATTTTTCGTCAGATCATTGAAAAGGACTCGATGGATCTCTTTGCCTTTAGTGTTTATCTCCTGAGCTATGTGCCAAGCTATGGCTTCCCCTTCGCGGTCAGGGTCGGGGGCAAGGTATATACGTTTCGCCTTCTGGGATGCTTTCTTCAGTTCACTGATAACCTTCTTCTTGCTGTCTATGATAAGATAGCTGGGTTCAAAGTCATTCTCAACATCGATACCAAGCTTGCTCTTCGGCAGGTCTTTCACATGCCCCATTGATGCCTGAACGTCGAAATCAGGCCCTAGATATTTCTTGATGGTTTTAACCTTAGTCGGTGATTCTACTATGATAAGAGAACTAGACATTTTTACTCCTTGCGTGTGAAGCGTTTCCCCGGCAGTTGCGTTACCACACCTTTGATTTCCATATTAAGAAGGATATTGAGCACCTCGGCAGGCTTAAGACCCGTCGAGCCTATGATCTCGTCTATGTGTACTGGGAATGCAGAAATATGTGAGATAAGACTCCTCTCAGTTTCATTGAGCTCAGTTTTTGACTTTTCTCCTTTGTTTGAAGGCAGTGTTTTCATCATTGCGGGGTCTAGGGTAGGTTGCTTATCGGTCCTGACCCGCTCCAACTGAGGGAGAATTTCTACCATGATGTCGTTTGCATTCTCGACTAGCTTTGCTCCCTCTTTGATCAATCTGTGCGGCCCCCGGGATGTTGGAGAATCGACGCTCCCCGGTACGGCAAAGACGTCACGACCCTGTTCCAGCGCGATCTTGGCTGTAATGAGAGAGCCGCTCTTGTCCGTTGCCTCGACTACCACCACTCCCCAAGACAGGCCGCTGATGATCCGGTTACGGGATGGGAAATTTGACGCCGTTGGCGGTGTTCCCGGAGGAAACTCAGTGATAACAGCCCCGCTGTCAATTATTTGTTTAAATAGACCTGTGTTCTCTTGAGGATAAATTACGTCAATCCCACTTCCCAAGACGGCGATAGTTCTTCCTTTCGCAGCGATCGCTCCGCGATGTGCAGCGGAATCTATGCCTCTCGCCATACCGCTCACGATCGTGACGCCATTGGCAGCAAGTTCCCGGCAAAGTCGGTCCGTGCAGAATTTGCCGTAAGTCGTTGCCGTTCTGGAACCAACGACAGCGATATCAATGTCATCTTCCTTGATAGTCCCTTTGAAGTAGATGAGAACGGGAAAATCAAAGATGTTAAGTAAGCTCCGAGGATAAGAGTCATCTTTGTAAGTTATGACCGATGCTCCTTTGTCAGCGAGCAACTTAGCTTCTTCCTTTATAAATGTCCAATCGTCAAATGACTTGATCTTCTTAGCAACCTTCAGTGACATACCTGGGATGCTCGCTAGATCATTAACCGGTGCGGCAAAAACCTCTTCAGGGGAGCCAAGGGTGTCAACCAAGGTTTTGAAGCCCAGATTGCCGACGCCCTCAACCCTTCTCAGGGCTGTCCAATGCAACAATTCATTACTCTTCATTTTTCAGCAGTTCCCCAAAAAGAGGCGGCCACGATATATCCGAGGGAAAAGGGTGTCAAGTCTTTTCCTGAAAAAGCGTTGCGTTCACCCAAGCTTTGCGTTACGTAATGATAATCAATTTATCTTGATATTTGAAGGGGTATAAATGCACAAAACGTTATTCGTCATCATCCTCATATCTTGCGTATCGATCTTGGCGGGAAATAGCTGGGCGTTGGGAGTCTCGCAGGCGGCTCCTCCTCCCCGTAGTTCGACCAGAACGTCATTCTTAGAGAACTCGAAAAGCCGCAACAAAACCACGCCTACCGCGATCGTAAATCCTGAAGAGTTGGACCTCGGTTTACTTGAGTCTGGCGGAATCCTCAGCGGCGAATATCACGTTAAGGGGCCCGGTTGGTCCTTTGAAGGCCCCACTGGCTGGAACATCGTCGGCGAGCAGAAAATGAATGGGGGAACCGAGGGAGGATACGATAAACTACGTCTACAGTTAGAATTCCAGCAACCGAACAAGGATAAGAACGAGACATCCGACCAATTCTATTACACAGTTGAATTGATTCTGGAAGGTGGTGGTCGTTCCTACACGTTTAGAAATGAATTCCGGCCAGGAACTTACAGAGAATCCTTGAAGTTTAATTCGTACGGAACAGCAAGATGGCTTTACTTTAATTTTACTGTTGCTCCTGCGGAAAAGGAACCACACCTCATTATGGATCCTCCGATTTTAGACCTTGGGGTCGTCGGGGTTGGTGAGGATGTTTCCAAGAGAGTCAAGATCTGCAATGCCGGCAAAGCGCCACTCAAGTGGCAGCTTTCGCTTCCACCCAAGGGGACAAACGGTGGAATGGAGCTACTGCCAGTGCGGTATGCTTCTCTTGATAATGAGGAATCCAAAACTACGGGGACCTATGCAGTGCCGGCTGCATATAAGGAAGTGGTGGAACTGTCGGGCCATTGGCTGGAGCGAGACGGCGAGCCGATGGGGACTCTTGCAAACGATTCATTAAGATTCCAATTTACGGGCACCGGGGCGATTATCTATTTATGGAAAGAACCGGGCGGGGGGACCGTAGCCCTCTACATTGATGACACGCTGGTTGGGCAGTATGAACTAGAGACGGAACAGAAGGAGAGGGCAGAGCTAAGCGTGGCTGGCAACTTGCCTTTCGGCCCTCATTCAGTGGGTATCGTGGTCAGGAAAGGCCGAGTTATCTTGGAAGGGATAGGAGTTGAGGGCGTCAGTCTGCTTAATTTACCCGCCGGCAGCCTGACAATCTTTCCCGATAGTGGAACGACCACAGCGGAAACAGATTACGTAAATATCACAGTCAATAGCCGACAAATGCTTCCGGGTTCTTACGGTGAAGTTATCAATGTGCATTCAAACGGCGGTGATATACCGTTGGCCGTTTCCATGGATGTTTCAGCGAGTAATCTACCGAGGATCATCGATATATACCGTTTCCGGCGTGGGTTTGATTACTTATACACAGCGAGTCTTGCCGATGAAGCGCGACGGCTGCAATCCATGGGATTTGTCAAAGAAGGCATTGCCTTTCATTTGTTCAGTCCCGGCACGCCAGGCACTACGGCGTTTTTTCGCTGGTACAGTCCGGAGAAAAGGGATCGTTACTACACTCATGTGAATAGTGGCGTAAGAAGCATTTTGAAAGGCTACATACTTGAAGGGACGATTGGGAATATAGCAACTTCCAGGCTCACCGGGACAAGAGAACTGTACCGCTGGTATAATCCTTATACCGGCTGCCATTTCTATACTACCGATCTGAAGGGTGAGGGGATATCGAAGCAGCGTTATCGATTTGATGGCATCGCCGGTTATGTCAGGTAGTGCTTTGATGTTCGATGTTTAATCTTGACAAATATTTCCAAAGAGGTTATTAGGCAATTCCTTTTTTTGAGGAAGAGAAGTTCTTGAAATAATGTGCGCCAGTAGCTCAGCTGGATAGAGCAACGGACTTCTAATCCGTAGGTCCCGGGTTCGAATCCCTGCTGGCGTACCAGGCATCTATGGTGGGTGTAGCTCAGCTGGTTAGAGTGCCGGGTTGTGGCCCCGGAGGTCGAGGGTTCAAATCCCTTCACTCACCCCATATTAGGATCTATGGGGAATCGATATATATAGGCGCCCGTAGCTCAGCTGGATAGAGTCGCAGACTTCGAATCTGTTGGTCGTAGGTTCGAATCCTACCGGGCGTGCCAGAATTGAAGATGGTCTTGTACATATATTTATTGGGCCCTTAGCTCAGCAGGTAGAGCAACTGACTCTTAATCAGTAGGTTGTCGGTTCGATCCCGACAGGGCTCACCAATTAAATCAGGGGGTTAACAGACGTTAACCCCTTTTTCTTTCTTTTCCATTCGTAAGAAGCCATCCTAATATTACATCTCATGACAAAAATATGTTCCTCCACTATGGTTGTACATCACCAGGTGCCCCGAGCTTCAAAATTTCCTCCCAATCCGATGTTGCTCACGACTAATTGACTTTCTTTTGTGATCAACAACACTTTAATATTGATAGAAAAGTGTAAACATACTGACCGAACGATGACAGATTAAAACACACGAGGAATTTATGGACGACCAGGAAGATATCCGGTTTTATGGTAGTTATAACCTACGAATGCACTGACCATGATTCAATATTGTCATCACTCTATTATATCGCATATTGTAGCACTGTCGCTGACAGTAGGAGAGACGTCAAAATGCGAAAATCGGCTTTCGATTTGGGAAAGCGTCTTCCATATTTCTTAGCGTTGGCGATGTACTAGTGACGAGTCATCTTCGTTTTGGATAAGCAAAGCAGGGAGGAGTAAGCAAATGAACAGTGCGAACGAGCAATATCTGACCCGAGAACGCTACAGCAAAGAATATTCATGGATCGACCATTGTGAACCAGATGTGAATCTATCTACAGAGTCGATCTATACAGAAGATTTCAATGCTGAAGAGCGTTCTTCTGATAACTTAACCGCAACTTACTGGGGGTGATATCGAAGTTCGATCGGAATACATTCTCATTATCTCTCTGGAGGTGTGCCATTATGTTTACTAGGGATATCAAGTGCACTTATTGTGGCGTTTCCGGGAAAATAGAAATTCCCGGGTTTGATGATTTCCCCGATGACACAAATGTATTTAAGCATGTGGGGCACAACCCTTATTCCTGCCATCTGCACTACGAGTGTCCAGAGTGCCACATTGTACTTCTTGTCGACCCGATAGAACCGCTTGGTCGTGAAAAATACGTTGACTCGCCGAGCGAAGTTTGCGGACGAAGCGTTTGTCAAGAGTATGCTTCTGGAAATCCTTCATTCTATCGAATATCGGAACTAACGCGCCTGCTCAACTAAACGCTAGGCTTGGTGGAAGCTTGGAGCGCGTACAACAAGGAGCGCTCATCGTTAACGCGAATTGACGATCCTCAGTTGGATTCATCATTAGCAATATTGAGTCTTTTTAACTTTTCGACCAGCGTCGTCCTGTTCAAGTTCAGTAATTTTGCGGCTCTGTTTTTTATCCCGCCGCACGTTCCAAGGGCCTTAAGAAGAAGATCCTTTTCGAACCTTTTAACGTATTCGTTGAAATCTATGCCTTTTTCGGGTATCTCCGTCACTGCAAATTGATCTTCTTCTCCCGTGCCTCTGAGCAATTTCTGCGGAAGCTCTTCAGCATGAATTTCTTCCTCATTCTTTTCCTTCATAACGACCAACATCTCGATCAGGTTCTCCAACTCCCTGACATTCCCCGGCCAACTATACCTCATTAGGAGCCGGGATGCTTCGGGGTCTAGCCTCTTCACCTGCTTTCTCTTCAGTTTACTGAATTTGGCAAGGAAATGGTTGGCAAGGATGTTGATATCGGGTCCTCTCTCCCGCAGTGGTGGTAAATGAATAGGAATAACATTGATCCGGTAATAAAGATCTTCGCGGAACCGTTTCTCTGCAACGGCCTTATCGAGATCTTGATTCGTCGCAGCAATGATCCGTACGTCCACATTGATAGTTTTGATCCCCCCGATCCGTTCAATTTGTTTTTCCTGAATCACCCTCAATACTTTGATCTGCAATGCCGGGCTCATGTCACCAATTTCATCCAGAAATATAGTTCCCCCTTGGGCAAGTTCAAAACGGCCTATTCTGCTACGAATGGCTCCTGCGAAAGATCCTTTCTCATGACCGAAAAGTTCACTTTCAAGAAATTCTTCGGGGATGGCGCCGCAATTTACCATGGCCAGGGGATTGTCTTTTCTGCTGCTATTAAAATGGATGGCCTTGGCAACGAACTCCTTACCTGTACCGCTCTCACCATAGATGAGAACCGTACTGTCTGAATTAGACGCCTTTTCTATCGTATCGAAGACCTTCTTCATCGGATCGCTGTAGCCGATCATTTTACCGAAATCGAACTTCTCCTTGAGATGATCCTTGAGAGTAATATTTTCATCACGCAACTTGACGTAGGCCAAGGCACGATCGATGGTTAATTTGACGATGTCATCCTTCAGGGGTTTAGTTATGTAGTCAAAGGCTCCTAACTTCATGGCCTCGACGGCCGTCTGCACGGTTCCGTAGCCGGTCATCATGATCACGATGGCCGCTTGATTTATTTCCTTTATGAATTTCAATAACTCCATCCCGTCGACGTGAGGCATCCTCAAGTCCGTGATTACGAGATCGTATTTATCTTCAATATAGGCTTGGATGGCATCCCTGCCATTTGCCAAGGCAGTTACCGTGTGGCCGTCGCCCTTCAAGAGTTCGGTAAGATTCTCTCGGCTGAGGTCATTATCCTCGACAATAAGTACCTTTGTGCTCTTCATGTCTTGGTCCCGCTCCTTCGCCGTTGCGCGTGATGATCCGGGGCAGTTGACCCTGTTCGCGCAGGTCAACTCCGTCATGTTTTCTACTACCATAAAGATGTGGTTATAGTCAAACGAATGACGCTTTCGTCAAATATCCAGACAGCAAATCTTCGTCAATGTTTTCGACGAAATCTTAGCGGAGCATGCTGAATTCTGGACCGAAAATGGAATGCAGGATCACAGGCTGGTGGTGTGGAAATTGATTGAAGAGGGTAGACGAGTACGAGTATAAACCACACGACCAGTAGCGCCACAGCGAGCAGTCTCACTGTCGGAAGGGCATCTACCGGATACTTGGCGCCTAAGGGATGACATTACTTTCCGCCCATGAGAGTGAGGTCTGCAAGGGTAGTTTAAGAAGACTTGGCTAAGCGGTGTCATTAAAAATGTATCTTTTAGCCGATTTATCGTATTATAAAAAAGATCCAACGTGCAGATGCCCACCAAACTAAAGCCCTTGGAGAGTATATCCTGGCTACGGTCCGTGAAAGCAGTGACGAGCCGGGATTCGGCCGGAGCGACGGGAAAGAATATTCGATCTCTACCATCAGACAAGACCGCAACTCCCAGATGCCAAAGAGGTGACGCAAACGCGGTGAAAGGCGGCACTGAATCAGCCTGACTTTCCGCAAGCTGGCGCCTAACAACATGGAGATAAAATGCGTCTGGAAAACGACGGGGCAAGGGAAGCACCTTTTCCTTGCAGATAACTTCCGGCCCGGCTCCGGAAGGAAACAAGTTTCCCAAATGAAAGGCTGACTATGGACGTGAACAGGGATGAGATCCGCGCGACACTTCGAGCCGAATTTATATCCACCTTTCTTGATGAGCTCATCCCGGGGATACTGCACAACTTTGCCAACCCGCTCAACGGCATCATGGGACGAGCCAGACTCCTAGAGCGGAGACTGGGTGCGCACGTGGAAAGGATGATGACAGAGCATCCCGAAGTAGCCCAGCAGGTAAGCCAGGACTACCAGAAAATCATTAAGGATATAAACACGATCAACCTCGAAGCCGACAAGTTCTATGACATGTTCCGTCATACGGCGGAGAAATTTCACAGCTTAGAGGCCACCGGCAGTACCGGCTTTAATCTGTCTCGGCTGCTGGAGACGGAGATGCGTTTTGCCGATTTCTACTTAGACTTCAAACACGAGGTGATAAAGGAAATTGTCCTTGACGAGAATGTTCCCGACATAGGCGGGGACGTGGCGGATTACTCACTGTGCCTGTCTGCGATCATCCGGCATGCGATGGAGGCCATGAAGGGCCGCGCCGATCAGCGCTTCTATGTTAGTACAGGCTGCCGTGATGGGCGCGTGTTGCTGGTGATTAGATTCACCGCTGAGGCGAGAGGGCAACGTGGCGAAAAACCGGTGGGAGGGCTCGCGTCGGCGTTGACTCTGCTCGAGAGCTATGGTGCCCGCTGGGAGATGGATTCTCCGGGGGAGACAAGTACCCTGACGATCAGGATACCGCTGCTAAAAGAGAGAGATTAAAGAAATATCCCCGTTTTTGATGATTCCGTGAAAAGGTCAAAAGGGGGAAGCCTATGCAAGGGCAATCGCGATCCGCAGCAACAAACCATCGGAGGGCGCCAAGTAAGAGCCGGATCGGAACGTGAGCTGTCTGGTGATATCCGAGTAAGGAGTCGATCTCTCGACAAAGACACGTGATATCAGTAATATCCGGAAGCTGATCGACAATCTTCCCGACATGAGAGAGGAAAAGATCCAGAAGTTCAGGGACAGGATTGATGGTGGAGCCTACCAGACGAAAGCGATAAAGTCGCAGACTTGTGGGCGATTCCCCTCTGTATAACTTTTGCTGGAGATACCATTTTCGGTATGCCAGAGGCCCCGAGAGCAACCTCGGGGCCTTTTTTATGGGCTTCTGCGTCTCTGACCGGAGGAAGCAGTATGTCCCCAGATGTTCCATCCTCACCCTGGAAGAAACGCCCTCTTGTCTTGTCAGACAGGAAAGTTTCTCCCGTTTTACCTGACTGAAGCATCTCATGGTGCGCCGGAAGCGGCCGCCCTGCCGGGTATCTCGCCGTAAGCACCGATAAATACAAGCAAAATGATATGAAAGCGTGATCACTCGTTCGAGCACGATTCCCTGGCACGGGAGTTGCTCTTCTCCTTCTAAAAAGGTGGTGGTGCGCCCATGGTTGCGTATGACGGACTAGAGAGGAAGGTCCCTGGCAAGGATGAAGACATGATGGCACTCTACGATTTGCTCCTCTCAGTGCTCAACAGGGATGCTGAACTTTACAGTCAACTCGAAGACGCTATCGTCAATGAGAAGGACGTTCTTATCCGGACGTCGTTGGACGATCTCCGCGGCTGTAATCTCAGCAAGGAAACGCACCTGTTTAAGGGGAGAACCTTCTACGACGATCGCAGCTACATCTTAAAGAGGATTGCCCAGAGGCCGGGTTTGTCTGAGGGTAACGTCAACATGGAGGCCCTCTCCTCCTTTGCCGACGACGAGCACCGCAAGAGACTCAAGGATTACGAAAAATTGCTCGGCGGGCTTTTCGTTACCATTCATGAACTAAACAACAACAATCGCCACCTCCTGGAATCATCCCTCAACTACGTGATGAATTCGATGAACTTCATCAACAACCTGATATACCCCCGGTCAAATAGCCACGGAAGAAGCGAGGGCAAACCGCGGACGAGGAAAACTACTCTACCAGAGGCTATGACGCGTGGCGATCATGGGGTTGCTCAATATGGCTCGACGTAGGGCGGGAAGATGCCGATATCTTTCGGACTGATCACCCCCTATCAGGAGGTGGCACTGAATGCTCCTCTGCTCTGGCGGCGAAGATCAGTGGCCATCGATCCTTGAATATTTGAAGTAGTTATCTTTAAGCGGGAAGGGAGGTGAAGGTTTGACGCGGGCTTGAGATATAGACGGACTAGTGAAGGGACAGTTTTCTGCTGGAAAGCAACGAAGAAATAACCCGGCAAGAAGGTCGGACAAATCCAGAATAGGAGGAAAGAAAAATGACGATCAGTAACATGTCGTCAACATCAGGCACGAAGGCAAACCTGATCAGTCTTCAGTCGACAATGGATCTACTCAACCGGGCCAAGCAAAGGTTCGCGATGGGGAAGAGGGGCAATTCGGCGCCGGATAGGACGATCAGTTATTTCACCGCGCAGGACCACATGGCCCGCGCCAACGACCTTTCGACCTTGAAGAATGCCATGAGCGAGGCGATCCGGACAATCAAGGTCGCCGACAATACCATCCAAGGAGTCATGAACTTGATTCAGACGGCCAAAGGTCTGGCCGATTTAGCTCACTCCGCTGACCTCAACTATCGGGCCATCCTGGCAAATCGTTATAACGATCTACTGGACCAGATCGGCGACATGGCCAACGATGCGAGTTACAAAGGCGTGAATCTCCTGAACGGGAACGATCTTGCGATTACTTTCAACGAAGACGGCAGCAGCCAGATGACGGTCAACGGATTTTCCGCTGACTCGGCAGGCCTTGGGATCGATGCTGTAGCGGGCGACTGGTCCGATACAAGCACGATCGACGATGCAGTCCAGCAGCTCGATGCCGCTTTGAAGAGTCTGCGTGATAATTCCGCGGCGATGTCTTCCAGCCTGAACATAGTTTCGGCCCGTCAGGATTTTACTACCAACATGATCAATACCCTGACGGATGGTGCCAACCAGCTCACGGAAGCGGACCTGAACGAGGAAGGTGCAAATATGCTGACGCTGCAAACCAGGCAAGCCTTGGGCACGACCGCACTGAGCCTCTCCGTTCAGGCGGCTCAATCTGTGCTGAGACTGTTCGGCTAGGCAACGAAGACCGATGTTGGGGGATGAGATATTGTCCCCCAACATCACCACCAACCAGGAAGGAGGGTGTGAAAAATGGCGCTAAGAATAGAGCTCAAACCTCATGAAAAATTTATCATCGGCGGGGCCGTGATCAGAAACGGCGGCTCCCGATGTGAACTCTTGATCGAAAATAACGTCCCCATCATGCGAGAGAAAAATATACTGAAGCCGGTAGAAGCGGACACGCCCTGCAAGCGGATCTACTTCGTCATCCAGCTTATGTATATAGAGCCCGGCGAGATGGCGACCCATCATAAGATTTACTGGGAGCTGGTACGCGATGTTCTGAAAGCAGCTCCCAGCCTTACGCCGCTGATTGATCAGATCAGCGAGGAGATCATCTCCAACAGACATTATCAGGCCTTGAAATTGGCCAGAGAACTCATAAGAAGTGAAGAAATGTTAGTTAATTATGTGCGAAACGCAAACGGCGGTCTATCGGCAGAATCAGGAGGTGGGGTTGACGGATCGGGAAGTTAAGCTTCGCCGCTGTACTAGGAGACGCGAAGGTACGTGGCCAGAATAAACGCCTCTTTCCGCGGCAATAAGACTTGATTTCCGATTGCAGCAGGACTGAAAAGTATAATTCTTGCATAATTAAAATTAAAAATATGTGTTATGATGCACAAAAAGGAGGATTTCATGAAAGGAACCACGAAGCAACGAGACTGTCGCGAAGCGGTTCCCCAATCTCTCTTGTCAGTTGGCGCCTGCTCTTCTCGCTTCTCGCGTTCCGCAAAGGAACCTCCTGGGCAAAGTCGGAGTATTAGATCGACAAACAGTTAACTTATCTCTCCAATTACTGATGCTCTTGAGAAAGGAGCGGAACGGTGAAAGCGAGGGCACTCCCAGCGGAATTGAGAGGAAGAGCTGCATCTACGCAGGGCACCGTTTTCTTTTTGCGGTATTTCGCGGCAAGCGCAATATTTCCCCTGACTATTCTTTTTTGCTCATCCCTGGCATTGGCCACCTCTCCTCCAGACGTTTCTCGGGATACTTCCCAGGGGCTAACCGAAATGAGCATCGAGGAACTCATGAACATCGAGGTGACGCTGGCCTCAAAAGTGCCCAGTAAATATTTCGATACACCGGCCGCCGTTTACGTGATCACCTCCGAGGATATCCGGAGATCGGGCGCCACCAGTATCCCAGAACTACTACGTATGGTGCCGGGTGCCGACGTCGAGCGCATCGACTCCAATAGATGGGCGGTTGGGATCCGGAGCGGTGCCGACCGGTTTACGAGGACGCTTCTGGTCATGATCGACGGCCGGAGTGTCTATTCGCCGATCTATGGTGGCGTCAATTGGGAAGACGTTGATCTCGTCTTTGAAGACATCGATCGCGTCGAGGTTGTTCGAGGACCGGGGGGAACGTACTGGGGGGCGAACGCCTGCACGGGGATCGTCAATATCATCACCAAGAAGGCTCAGGACACGCAAGGCGGACTTGTGAGTGTGGGGACCGGAACACCGGTGGAAAAGGCATTCGGGACTGTCCGTTATGGCGGAAAGACGGACCATGACCTCTATTACCGCATCTATGCAAAATATTTCGATCGAGGTGCCCTTCACCACCCGGGCGCGAATGAGGATCGCTATCGTGATCCGAATCCACCGCTCGACGACTATGACGAATGGCAAATGGGGCAGGTGGGATTCCGGACAGACAAGGCAGTCTCGCCAAGGGATTCCGTGACGGTACAGGGGGACTTCTATAGTAGCGAGATCGGCTTATATGCCCAGACTTATGGACTTACCTTCGTACCCGGGACAGGTATTACGTATGATGTGGACCAGAAAAAGAAGGGCTCCTACGGCGGCAATTTTCTTGGTCGTTGGCAGAGAAAGCTCGGTCCAGACTCCGATTGGACGATGCAGATCTACTATGATAAGGCTGAGCACCGCGAGGTATTATACAATTCCAACACCGACATTGTGGATCTTGATTTTCAGCACCGGTTTCGCTGGATTTTGGGGCAGGAAATTACCTGGGGGTTGGGTTACCGCTTCATCTCCAGCAGGACATCCGGTCTGGAGAACTCATATTTCGATCCACCGGATGAGACTTACAACCTACCCAGCGCCTTTATCCAAGACGATATAGAATTGGTCAGGGATTACCTGCGCTTCATCATCGGTTCGAAGTTTGAACACAACGAAGTTACGGGCTTCGAGATCCAGCCCAGCGTCCGGCTGCTCTGGACGCCGACGAAGGAGCAAACATTTTGGGCGGCGGTAAGCAGGGCGGTCAGGACGCCATCCCGCATCGATTATGAGTATCGGCAGACAATACCCATTCACGGGTTACCTTCCCCTCCGTTTCCTGATCCTTATATATACGAGCGCTACTTCTATATGAATGAGAAACCTCAGGATGAGCTCTCTTATGAGCTTGGCCATCGGATTCTATTCGGACCGAACCTGTCAGTCGATACGGCCCTTCATTACTCATACTTCTGGAACTCCGATACGACGGAACTGATACTGGATATCCCTGCAGATACGACGAATCCCGCTCTCTATTTTGGCTATAGGGAAGAAAGATCGGACAGCAAGGCAACTGTCAAGACTTACGGAGGTGAGATCTCCGTCAACTACAAGCCCTTCGATTGGTGGCGCCTGAGCGCCTATCACATGATCTTTCGTCTGCAGGCAGTCAAGGACGCCAGTAGTACAATGACCGAGGAGAGCATTGATAACTCAACGAAATACAGCCCGCGTCACCAGAGCGTCCTGCGCTCGTACATGGACCTGCCGGGCAATACAAAGCTAGACTGGATGCTGCGCTACGTGGCCGAGATACCATTCCCGTCGGCCATGCCCCTGAGCAAGAACATGGTCAGCAGCTATTACAGCCTTGATGTTCGGATCGCCTGGAATGTGAGGCCGAACATTGAACTATCGATCATTGGCCAAAATCTCCTGGATAAGGAACATCCGGAATACAGCAGCGACAGTGAAGTCCCGCGAGGAGTATACGGGAAGATCCGGTGGCAATGGTGAACTCAACGCTATCCATAGAGAGAAAGGATCAGCGATGTGAATGGGAAGACAGAGTTAGATAAGAAACTGAACCCGGGAAGGAGGGCAGGATTCACGACTGCCGTTTTGTTCTCGCTGGTGTTTATCGCCCTTGTACCGGCAGTGGTAATAGATACGTCGCATGCGCAGGTAATCGCTAGGGTGGCGGGGGATGGACTCCATCTCACGGAGATGAGCATCGAAGAGTTGATGAACATCGAAGT
>JAQULV010000003.1 GCA_028718405.1 Smithellaceae bacterium | reverse complement strand
GTATCATCTTCTCCAAATTGATCTTCGGCATGAGCCTAGAGGTGTATTCCAATGCCTTGTTAAATTCGGCCGTCTTTTCTGATATAGTCGTCGTCGTCCTGAAGTGCTCGACCTTCGGTTTTTTCATCACGTTGATCCCAATTCGTTTCGGCCTTGGCGCTTCAAACGAACTAACGAGCATTCCCGTCGCCGTCTTAAACGGGATGATAAATGTTTTTATAGCCATTGTCATGATAGAGGTGCTGTCATTAACCGTAACGTTGATCTGAAAATATTTGACAGCGAACCGCTGTTGGAGGAGGCTCTCACTGTCTTCATCGCCGAGCACAAGGAGTGTGCTGGCATCGTATCTTTGGATACGCCTTTGATCTCGAACCTTACCGTCCTTGGCAATATCTCCCTGATCAAACAGTACAGAGAGGATGTCCCGCGGCAGGATGCGGAAAAGCTGGTCCTGGGCTGCCTTGCTCGTTTCAATGAAACAAACATCGCAGCAAAGAGAAACCCCGCGCTGAGTGACGAAGAGAGATTTATAGCAATGCTCCTCCGGGCGGCGATGGTGCCAAGGTCCATCATACTTATCGACCGACCTTTCAAGATCATGCCCGAATTGGGAGATTCTTGCTTCATAGAAAATGCCCTTGATAAAATTGCCGATTTATACAACCAATGTGTTATCTTTGACTATCAATGGAACAAGGATAGGTATAGCGAAAAATGCCAAATAAGATCGAATTGAAGGTGGGTATTTTTATCGTCGTGACGACGATCCTCATTGCTACCTCCATTGGCTTCGTAGCCTACAAGAAAGGGGTCTTCGCTGAGATCTACACCTATACCCTTTCCTCTAAGTCCGGCGACGGACTGACAGAGGGAATGCCGGTCGTCTTCTCCGGCTTCAAGATCGGACAGGTTCATTCCCTAGAACTCAGCGACAACAGTAATGTATTGATCAAGATCAAGATACCAAAGAAGCATGTCAAATGGCTACGCACCAAGAGTACCTTCATCGTGGAAAAACCAGTAATCGGTTCCCCCCGGATTGTCATAGCGACAACCGATCTTTCCAGCCCTCAATTGCCGACTCAGGGCGTATATGAAGTGGGCATGGCTGATGATATTAACGAGACCGTTAAGAAGGTTCAGCCCATCATCGCAGCCGTCAACGAGATCACGGCAAACGTCTCGAAGATCACCGGCACCTTGGCCGACAAGAAATCCATCCTTGAAATGGCGGTGAGCGATAAAGAGAGCGTCGCTTCCGTTCACGGCGCGCTGAAAAAGACTGAAGACATCAGCAAACAGGTCGATACGCTGTTGAAACGTGTCGATACCATGGCCCAGAAGACCGATGATTCCCTATACGGCAAGGATGGCCTCATGGTCTCAGTAAGCGGCATCCTTAAAGACCTATTGGTCAAATTGGAAAAGCTGGATGTCACGCTGGACAATGTAAATAAGATCAGCTCCGACGCTACGGGCGCAACGAAGGATATTCAAGTGTTGAGAAGTGAGATTGATGCCACGGTGAGTTCAATCGGCAAGGTTGTCAATGAAATTGACAAGAAGATACCCTTCAAGAAGGAACCGGAGATAAAACTTCCATGAAAAGCTATCTGCCGCTTATCTTGCTGATCTTTGTCTTTGGTTGTAGTTCCCAGCCTATTCCCGACTGGACCTACGCCAGCTCTGGCCAACTGGAGTCCTTTAAGGAGAACTTCATGGAAGGTAAAGACCAGATCGCTCAACTTCATTTTAATAAGGCCCTTGCCGAAATCAAAAAGAGTGGGAACCTAGAAGTCATAGGCCGCGCCTATCTGACGAGATGCGCCTTCCAGATTGCAACGTTGGAAGACATGGATGACGCGGATTTTTTGAAGGTGGACGCCATCGAGCCGGACCGCGCGAACGGAAACTTCTGGCGCCTTTTGAAAGGCGCTCCATCTGAAGTGGATGCGGCCGCTCTGCCTGAACAGTACGGAGAAGTCGCAAAAATCCTAAAAGGCGAGAAAGGCGATTTGGCGAAGAATATCGCCTCCATCGATGATTCCGTCTCGCGTCTTGTTGCCTGCGGGATCGTCGTCAAAATGCATCGTGAAGATGAGGAAGTCTTGAAAACAGCCGTGGCGACTGCATCACGTCAAGGGTGGCGCAAGCCTTTGCTCGCTTATATGGAGCGTCTCCAGAAATTCTATGCCGATCATGCTCAGATGGAAAAAGCAGAGAATATGCGCCAGCGTTTGGAGTTGATCAGGTGAAATTAAGCGACCTCTCGCCTGTTCAGCTCAGGCGTGCCAAACGGGTCCAACTCGTGCGGTCCCAGGCAGGATCCACGGGGATCTCTCTCCTGCTCGCCATAAGACCGCATTTCTCAGCAAAATAGCGGTGGAAGGCAAGGCATCCGGTTAACTCGGGATGAAAGACTGTGACCAGGATATTTTCTGTCTCGGCGGCAGCGACGTAGCCCTCTCCCTCCAACAACACCTTTACGCCCACGCCCACCCGTAAGATTTTCGGCGCACGAATGAAAGTCAAGGGCAGAGGTACGGAAGCGACGGACGGAATCGTTGCTTCGTATGTAAAACTGTCCAACTGGCTACCAAAGCCGTTTCTCATGACTTCCATATCTATTAATTTTAGGAAGGCTTCTTCGCCCGTCACTTCCGTGGCCAATAGGATGGCGCCCGCACAGGTCCCCCATATCTTCATACCACTTCTAAAAGCGGCCTGAAGTGCCTGCTCGAGGCCGAAGATGCGCATCAATTTCGAAATGCAGGTACTTTCACCGCCGGGGATGATCAGTCCGGCGAGGTTTTCAAAATCAGTAGCTTCCTTAACGGTACGGACCTTTATCCCCAAACGCTCGAGATGGCCTATATGTTCCAAGACACCCCCTTGGAGATCCAACACCCCGATCGCATCCATGCGTGGTAATTCCTGACGGGGACCCACTTCCCTTGCCATGCTTCTTGACGCCCCCTTACCACCCTCTGCCAGCCAGGAGTTTGTCTTCCGGGATAGAGGATATCTCGAGCCCCGGCATGGCCTCACCTAAACCCAGAGACGCCTCCAGGATTTTCGCCGGATCGTTAAAGTAGGCTGTAGCTTTCACGATAGCACGGGCGCGGGACGCGGGATCGGATGATTTGAAAATCCCGGAACCAACAAAAATACCGTCACATCCCAGCTGCATCATCAATGCTGCATCGGCGGGCGTTGCAATGCCGCCAGCGGCAAAATTCACCACGGGGAGCCGACCCAGTTTTTTCACCTCCAATGCGAGTTCGTAAGGAACGCCGTTCGTTTTGGCAAAAGCCGTTATTTCTTCGACGGGCATGCCGATGAGTTGCCTGATCTCTTTGTTCATCGTCCGCATATGCCTGACGGCCTCCACTACGTTGCCGGTGCCGGCCTCGCCCTTCGTACGGATCATGGCGGCTCCCTCGGCGATGCGCCGCAGAGCCTCCCCGAGGTTACGTGCACCACAGACAAAAGGAATAGAGAATTTAGTCTTGTCGATGTGGCATTCCTCGTCGGCGGGAGTCAGCACTTCGCTCTCGTCAATGTAATCGATCTTTAATGCCTCTAGGATCTGGGCTTCGACGAAATGGCCGATACGTGCCTTGGCCATGACGGGGATGGAAACAGACTTCTTGATCTCCGCGATCATTGCCGGATCCGACATACGGGCCACACCGCCGTCCTTGCGAATATCGGCCGGTACTCTCTCCAGCGCCATTACCGCCACAGCTCCCGCTTCTTCGGCGATCTTGGCCTGTTCTACATTGGTCACGTCCATAATGACGCCGCCTTTGAGCATCTGCGCCAGTTGTACGTTAAGCTCGTATCTCTTCTTTTCCACTTCTATTCCGCCTCCCTCAAAAAAGGATTCTCTGTGATATAAGACCGTGATTTATTTATCATTAAGTGCGACTCCCTCGTTCTTATTCCAAGAACAACTCCCAGTCAAGTATTATAACCAAAATAAGGTATCTTCACCAGGACGTCCTGATCTTCACCCCAGAGGCAGCCAGGAAGCTCTTAATTGCACGAATCGTGTAGGTTTCATAGTGCACCATCGACGCTATCAAAGCGGCATCAGCGGAACCTTTCGTCAGGACGTCCCGCAAATGTTCAGGCTTTCCGGCACCGCCCGAGGCGATAACCGGTATGCCGACGGCTTCAGAAATCATCTTCGTCAACTGGATCTCATAACCCTCTTGCGTACCGTCGGCATCAATTGAGTTGAGACAGATCTCTCCGGCGCCCAGCTGCTCTGCCTCTTTGGCCCACCGAAGGGCGTCGATTCCCGTTGGGATCCGGCCGCCATGGATCACGATTTCATATCCTGAAGGAATTTGGTTGCTTCGCTCCGTCTTCTTCACATCCATTCCCAGGACGACGCACTGGCTACCGAACGCCTTGGCACCCTCCGTAATGAGTGGCGGATTTTTCACGGCTTCGGAATTGACACTGATCTTCTCTGCACCAGCTAAAATGACCTGTCTCATGTCCTCGACGCTGCGAATGCCGCCCCCTACGGAAAAGGGAATGAAAATCCGTTCCGCAACCTTTCTTACCACCTCGATCATGATCGCTCGTCCATCCGACGACGCGGTAATGTCGTAGAAGACGATCTCGTCGGCACCCTCTTCGTAATATTTGCAGGCAGCAGTTACGGGATCGCCGATATCGATGTTCCCTCTAAATTTGATCCCCTTCGTCAGTTTGCCTGATCGGACATCGAGACAAGGGATGATCCGTTTACTGAGCATCCACTCCTCCCCAACGGCAGAAATTTCTCAGAATCTGCAGTCCCGGCTTGCCGCTCTTCTCTGGGTGAAATTGCACAGCCACCAGGTTATCCCGTGCCACGACGGAACAAAATTCGATCCCGTATTCCGTCGTCCCTAAGATCAGACGTTTTTCTTCGGGAGCCGGATAGTAGGAATGAACGAAATAGAATTCCGCGGCTTCCGGCAGATCCTGGAAGACCGGATGACATCGCGTGAAGCGCACCTGATTCCACCCCATGTGCGGTATCTTCAGGGGACGGCCTTCCTGCACCAGATTTTCAGGGAATCTTTTCACCATTCCGGACACAAGAGAAAGACAGGTTGTTTCGTTTTCGCTGCTATGTTCAAAGATAACCTGGGTGCCCAGACAAATGCCCAAGAGGGGCCGCCCCGTCTTCAACCAATCCCTGATCCAAACATCGAGTCTTCTCTCCCGCAAATTGGCCATGGCGTCACCGGCCGCACCTACTCCGGGAAAGATGATGCGGCTCGCCTGGGAAAGTGTCTCCGGATCGTCTGTCACAAGGCAGTCCTCACCCAGATGCCTAAGCGCCCGGGCAACGCTGGTCAAATTTCCCGCCTTATAATCTACAATCCCAATCATCTAATTTATTTCGCCATTATTCGTGGGTTCCGCTTTATACCAGACTCAGGTTCTGCTTGCAAAACTTATTCCCCTGGTGTGAATCCCGCCTTTTCATTTCGGCATCGATCGCGTTGAGGACTGCTCTCTTGTTTATGGCCCACGCGGGCCCCAGAAAGATTTCCCGGTAACCGTCAGCGGTCAATCTTTGGATTACAACCTCGGATGGCAAGATCTCCAGAACATCGCACACGATGTCAACGTATTCTTCTCGTCCAATCAAATCGACCTCTCCCTTTTCGAACCACTCCCCTAAGACAGTCCCCTGCAACGCCAGAAGGGAATGTATCTTTATTCCCCTAATGGGGAGGGAGGCCAGAGTGCGTGCGGTCTCCAGGCAGTGCTCCTTATCCTCGCCCGGGAGTCCGATAATGACATGTACGCAGATGTTGAGATTCCTCTTCGCCGCCCGCTCACAAGCATCGACAAATTGTCCCATGTTGTGGCCACGGTTGAGAAGGCGCAGAGTTTCCTCGTGAATCGACTGCAGTCCGAACTCCAACCAGACATGTTTCTGCTCTGCATATCCGCCCAAGAGATCAAGTACATCGTCGGGAACACAATCGGGTCGCGTGCCAATGGAAAGTCCGATTACATCCTCACATCCCAGGGCTTCGTCGTAGATCTCTCGCAAGTGATCGACGGGACCATAGGTGTTGGTGAAGGTCTGGAAGTAGGCGACATATTTTCCGGCCTTCCGGGCCTCGGTGTAGAAAGCTTTCCCTCTTCTTATCTGCTCCGTCACCGCAGGCAAAGCGCCGTCCTGCCGAAGCCGGGACCCCCGGCCGTCACAATAGATACATCCCCCCGTTCCTGCGCGCCCGTCGCGGTTGGGACAGGTAAAACCCGCGTCAATGGGAAGCTTGTAGACATTGCATCCAAAGGCATTGTGCCAGTAACTTTTCAGATCGTAGTATCTTTTTGTGTTGTGCCAAAAAGCCGGTCTTGCCAAGATCGATTCTTCCTTGTAAATAGTCTTGTTGCATCTTATGTTATTATCAGTTTGGCTGCAAGGTCTTCTGAAGTGGTTGATGATACTGTAAAAAAATGTTTTGTGACGTCGACGGTGGTGGAAAAAATCTATGGAAAAGTTGCCATGGGATCTTGAGGAATGTGTCAGTTTTCACGGACACCTATGTCCGGGGCTGGTATATGGCTATTTGGTTGCCAAGGAAGCCTCCCGTCTGTTGAACACCACGCGGGCAATCGATGAGGAATTGGTGGTTGTCGCGGAGAACGATTCCTGCGCCGTCGATGCGCTGCAAGTCATTCTGGGCGCCACGCTCGGGAAAGGAAATCTCTTGCTGAAGAACTACGGAAAAAACGTATTTACGATCTTTACTCGCGGGGGCAAAGAAGCCCTGCGCTTTGCCAGGAAATCATCATATCTGTACGAGGGCGCCCATGCGGAGGAATTCAACGGGTTGGAGCAGAAATATATTCAGGGAATAGCAACGGAAATGGATCGACGCCGTCAAAAACATCTTAAATCACTGGACCTATTGGCTAAGGGATGCTCCCAGGTTTTTAACATAGAGCATAGAAACGCGCCCGACGTCCCCAAAGCGCCGTTAGCCCCTTCTGTGGCCTGTGCTCGCTGTGGCGAGATGACGATGAAAACGAAAATGGTCGACAGGAGAGGCGTTTGGTATTGCGTTCCCTGCACCGACAACATTTGAGGGAACTTCTTTGCTGCAGAATTACGACATCATTGTAGTGGGAGCTGGCCACGCCGGATGCGAGGCAGCGCTCGCCGCCGCACGTATGGGTTGTGAAACCCTCCTTTTCAATATCAACCTCGATGCCATAGCATTAATGCCGTGCAATCCCGCCATCGGGGGATTGGCCAAAGGGCAATTGGTAAAAGAAATAGATGCCCTCGGAGGCGAGATGGCCAAAGTGGCCGATAGTACTGCCAACCATTTTCGGATCCTTAATGCCTCCAAAGGGCCGGCCGTTCAATCATCACGCGTCCAGTGCGACAAACAACTCTACCGCTTGGCAATGAAGACTGTTCTCGAGAAGCAGCCGTACCTTCATCTTCGCCAGGGACTGGTGGAACGTCTCATCATCGCGGATCGCAAGGTCGTTGGTGTGGAAGATCAAACGGGGAGTTCCTTTGCCGCGCCTGCCGTGATCATCACAACTGGTACTTTTCTAAACGGTCTCATCCACGTTGGAAAGGTCCATTACTCGGCGGGACGTGCCGGGGAAATGGCATCTCTGGGGCTCGCCGCCAACCTCCGCGGCTTGGGCTTCGAAATAGGAAGACTGAAGACGGGAACGCCGCCCCGGCTCAGGGCGGGAACGATCGATTTCTCGAAACTAACGAGACAGGACAGCGACCCATATTTTCCACCCCTTTCTTTCTCAACAAAGGCCTTGCCCGCCGAGCGGCTTCCTTCGTACTTCAGCAACACGACCGACGAAACGCATCGTCTGATTCGCGATAACATCCATCTTTCGCCCCTCTACAGCGGAAGTATCAAGGGTATAGGTGCCCGTTACTGCCCTTCCTTGGAAGACAAGGTGATCCGTTTCGCTGATAAGGAGAGTCATCCGGTGGTCCTGGAGTTTGAAGGACTTCGGACGGAAGAGGTCTACGCCAAGGGACTGGGGAACAGTCTGCCGGCAGAGTTGCAGGAAAGGATTGTCCACAGCGTCCCCGGCCTGGAGCAGGCAGAGATCATGCGTCTTGCATACGCCATCGAGTACGATTTTGTGCAGCCGACACAACTGAAGAGGACGCTCGAGACAAAGCTCGTCGACGGTCTTTATCTCGCCGGACAGATAAACGGGACTTCGGGCTACGAAGAAGCGGCGGCACAGGGAATCTGGGCAGGGATCAATGCCGCTTGCGCGGTTCAAAAAAAGTCTCCTTTCATCCTTGATCGCTCCGAGGCCTATATGGGGGTTATGATCGACGATCTTGTCACAAGGGGAATTGATGAACCCTATCGCATGTTCACCTCCCGTGCTGAATTTCGTCTGATTCTCAGGGAAGATAACGCGACGATTCGCCTTTCTGGTCGTGGCCATGAGCTTGGCCTCATATCACCCGAGCAATTTCTTCTCCTCCGAGAAAAGGCACGATTGGTCAAGGAAGGTGTCGCCCGCTTGAAAGGGACCGTTCTAAACCCTGTAGCCGCCGTAAACGCCCGACTGCTTGAGATTGGCTCTCTTCCCATTAAAAATCCGGCTAGTCTCTTTCAACTCCTCAAACGCAATGACATCCGTTACGAAAAGCTCCGGGAATTTCCGGGATGGGAGGAGATCGCCGATTCTTTTGTCCGTGGGCAGGTTGAGATTGAAGCGAAATATGAGGGCTACATCAAGAGGCAGCGAGAAGCCATAGAGAAACTCAAAGCGTTGGAGGAAAAGGTTATTCCTGAAGGCCTGGATTACGACACCATTCCCGGTCTTTCTAATGAGCTCCGTTTGAAACTCACGAAGGTCTCCCCCGCAACAATCGGACAAGCACAACGTATTCCAGGCATGACCCAGGCAGCGATCGCCGCGTTGCTTATTGTCATCAAGAAGAGGGTTGCGATTCAAACTCTCCGTTCTTGAGACGCCAAGTAAAAAAAGACTCCACCCAGAAGAAAGAGGGTCGAAATACTCAGAATACTTAGCCTTGAGGCAACATTGCTTGTCGCACCCACCCCCCGTGCAAGCAGCCCTACGGCGCCGATCAGAAGAGGCCCCATGATGACGGCAAATTTCCCGATCATATTGTAGAAGCCGAAGTATTCCGCAGAATTCTCCTTGGGAATTATTTTGGCGAAAAACGATCTGCTCAAGGCCTGTATTCCCCCCTGCACAAGGCCTACCATTGCCGCTAGACCAAAAAAGGCTGTCCTAGTTTCCATCAAAGCGCTAAAGACTGGAATCAGCAGATAAACGGTCAGAGCTATGAAGATCGAACGTCGAGTCCCAATCTTCCCCCCCAGAAAACCGAAGAACAGCGAACAGGGAACGCCGATAAGCTGTATCATTAACAACGCCAGGATCAACTCCCTCGCGGCAAAACCTATGGAAAGCCCGTAATCGACGGCCATAACGATTACGGTGTCAACACCATCTATATAAAGCCAGTAGGCGATGAGAAACAGAAGGATGTTCTTTTGGCTACGGACGCGCCGTAGCGTCTCTACAAGCTGCCTTAGACTCTTCCGAAAAAGATATCCCCTCTTATCCTCCGCTGACGAAGATTTTTCCCTGACATAAATCGCAAGGGGTAGGGAGAACAAAAACCACCAGATTGCGACGGTTATGAAAGAAAAACGCACGGCCGTTGCCACGTCCCTCAAACCGAAGGTTGAGGGAGAAATCGTCATCCCAACGTTCAGCGCAAAGAGTAACCCGCCGCCTACGTAACCTAGAGAGTAGCCCAGCGAGGAAACCATGTCCATCCGGTCCCGTTCGGCCACAGATGTAATGAGAGAATCATAGAAGACATTGCCGCCGGCAAAGCCCATCATTGCCAGTATATAGAGTGTTGCCGCCATCGGCCAGTTACCCGACCCGACAAGCGAAAGCGTTGCCGTGGCCAAGATGCCCAAGCTGGCAAAAGTTAGAAGAAATCTTTTTTTTGCCGTACCTCTGTCGGCAATGGCACCGAGGAGGGGAGCACAAAGAGCAACGGCGAAGCCCGCAAAAGAGTTGGCTAAGCCCAGTTTCGCCGTGCTTACTACGGAGTCGGTGCCTACACTCCAAAACTGTTTAAAAAAGATAGGGAAGAATCCAGCCATGACTGTTGTTGCGAAGGCGGAATTCGCCCAGTCGTACATCGCCCAAGCCCAAATGGTCCTTTTCTTGCTTGGAGAATTATGGGGACATTCTTGTTTCATTTTTCTCTCTTGTTTTTCAGGAGCATTACGTGCTAGGTTTCTTTGTGCTAAGTGCTATAAGGTACAAAGTTTTTGGTTAAGGTATCCTGATTATGATTTTATTTCAACCAGAACCTCATAAAGAAAATAAAGCACAAAAATGTTCCATGCACTCCATGCGAGTGAAAGAATAGAGAAGCTAGGTATTTCCCATGAATCAATCTAAATGGCGGCCTTCGACAATCGGAACCGCCGGCGACAAAGAATTAAGTGCCCACAACTACGAAGAATTAGCGACCCTCCATGCCGTTGCGCGGATCCTTGCTCAGCCCGAAGAATTGCGTGAGCAGCTCGAGCGTGTACTCAATGAGATGAGCCAGCGCCTAGGTATGCAACGAGGGATGATATCTCTGCTGGATAGAGAAACGGGAGAGGCCTGGTTAGACGTGGCGCACGGCGTCAACATTGAAGGGCTTGAGGTTACCTATCGGCCCGGTGAGGGAATCACTGGCAAAGTGGCTCAGACGGGACGTCCGATGGTCGTCGCCAACCTGGGGCAGGAGATGCATTTCCTAGATCGCACGGGCGCAAGAAGATTCCTCAACCGCTCTGAGCTCTCCTTCCTCTGCGTGCCGATAGTATATGACTCTCGGGTGGTGGGTGTCCTTTCCGCCGATAAAGCCGCCCGGCAAGTTGAAAATCTGGACCGAGAATTGGCCATGCTGTCATCTGTCGCCGAACTGATGGCGAAGGCCGTACATATCAGGGCATTGGAGGAAGAGAATCGCCGCTTGCGCCAGATGTTCTGTCGCAGTCAACCGGCATCTGTGGACATTATTGGCAGATCCAAGTCCATGCAAGAAGTCTTCGGCCTGATCGCCCAGGTGGCGGATTCCAATACCACAGTCCTAATCCACGGCGAAACAGGTACTGGCAAAGAATTGGTGGCGCGAGCGATCCACTTGGGAAGCCCCAGAAAAAACTGCCCCCTGGTACAGGTGAATTGCGCCGCGATGCCCGATACGTTGATCGAAAGTGAACTCTTCGGACACGAAAAAGGCGCATTTACAGGGGCTACCAACCAGCGACGAGGACGCTTTGAAGAGGCCAACGGAGGAACCATCTTCCTCGATGAAGTGGGAGAGCTTTCCCCTGCCGCCCAGGCCAAATTGCTGAGGGTTATACAAGAAAAGCAGTTTCAGCCTCTGGGATCTTCACGCGTGATTAATGTTAACGTCCGCGTGATCGCGGCAACGAACCGCAACCTCGAACAGGATGTGGCGGCAGGACGTTTCCGGACAGATCTATTTTACCGCCTAAACGTCTTTCCCATTTATCTTCCGCCGCTACGTGAGAGGGGCAGCGACATTATCCTGCTCGCCGACCATTTCGTCATCAAGTACACATCCGAGGCGGGCAAACCGGCTAAGGCGATAGCCCCGGCGGTGACCGAAAGTCTCCTTTCCTACCAGTGGCCGGGCAACGTCCGAGAGCTGGAGAATTGCATCGAGCGAGCCGTCTTATTGTCGACTGGGGACATGATAGAAACTATGCACTTGCCCCCTTCCATTCAACTGAAGGGCGCGGGTAGCGACAAAAAAGATCCATCGCAAGGGAAACTAAGCAGCGTCATTCAATCTCAGGAGAGGCTCATAATCATCGAAGCTTTGAAAGAAACTGCGGGAAATCAAAGTCAGGCCGCTAAGGTCCTGGGAACGACGAAGCGCATAATCCAATACAAGATCCATAAATTTGGCATAGATCCGCATCAGTTCCGGAAGCGGTTATCTATATAGACTTGAGAACATAAATAATAGTTTTCGACATATTTGTTTCACAAAAACAAATTTGGCACGTTTTTGTATCTCTTTTTGGTTTCTTTAGAATGGAAAAAACTATTAGAAACTCTTACTACATATCTTTGATACATAAAAACTTGTGATACAGGACGTCAGGGTTCGTCTTAGATCAGGATGGCATAAATTTAGCTATCTGCTTATAAGTTTTCCAGAGATACTTGGCGTCCTTGGCGTCCCCGTTGCTCGCCTCTGATCACATAGCGAGCAATAAAGCAGTCCGGCATAGAATTTAGAAAATATATGAGAGGATGGACATTTTAATGAAGAAAACGGCACCTATCACGGCATCGGAGAGAAGTTACATTGTCGAAAAGGAGAAATTTGTCCCTGTATCCGAATATTTTGGTGAAGACACCTTTAATAACAAAGCCATGAAGGACAAGCTCTCAAAGGATGTCTGTAAGAAGCTCATGGCGGCCATGAACGAGGACAAGAAGCTGGATATCGAAACGGCCAACATCGTTGCCCATGCCATGAAGGAGTGGGCCATTGCAAAGGGCGCCACACATTTCGCTCACTGGTTCCAGCCGATGACTGGGATTACAGCGGAGAAACACGATGCCTTCGTGGACCCCGTAGGCAATGGTGAAGTAATTGAGCGATTTTCTGGCAAGCAGCTCGTGCAGGGAGAGCCCGACGCGTCGAGTTTCCCCAGTGGCGGAATTCGGGCTACGTTTGAAGCGCGCGGATATACAGCCTGGGACATGTCGTCACCGGCTTTCATCAGAAGAAACGGCATCTCGACAACTCTCTGCATACCCACAGCCTTCATCTCTTACACCGGTGAAGCTCTCGACAAGAAGACCCCGCTTCTGCGGTCCAACAAAGCCGTGAGCGACAGCGCCGTGAAGATGCTGAAACTTTTAGGAAACACCGGCGTTAAGAGGGTCTTTTCCACTCTGGGCCCCGAGCAGGAGTATTTCCTCATCGACACCGATTATTTTTATAAACGCCCGGATCTGGTTTTGGGCGGCCGGACAGTCGCGGGCGCTGCCCCGGCCAAAGGACAGGAACTGGAGGACCAATATTTCGGCTCCATCAAGGAGAGGATTTCTTCTTACATGCACGACGTAGAGGAAGAGCTCTTCAAGTTGGGTGTACCCGCCAAGACGAGGCACAATGAAGTTGCGCCCAGCCAGTTCGAGATCGCCCCTGTTTTTGAAGAGGCCAATCTGGCTGTCGACCACAATCAACTCGTTATGGATACACTACGGTCGGTTGCCAAGAAACACAACTTGGCCGCTTTGCTCCACGAGAAGCCCTTCGCCGGCATTAACGGTTCAGGTAAGCACGTCAACTGGTCCCTTTCCGACAACAACGGCAACAACCTTTTGAACCCGGGCAGCACGCCGCACGACAATATCCAATTCTTAGTTTTTCTGATCGCCACAATCCGCGGCGTTTACAGGCATGCCGACATCCTGCGCGCCTCCGTTGCGTCTTATGCTAACGACCACAGGTTGGGTGCCAACGAAGCACCGCCCGCCATCATCTCCGCATTCCTGGGCGATCAGCTCACGAAGATCCTGGACGATATCGAAAAAGGGACCGTAACCAAGGCGACCAACGGCGAAATCATCGATCTGGGCATCTCGTCGCTGCCCATTGTCAGCAAGGACAACACGGACCGCAACCGGACTTCGCCGTTTGCTTTTACGGGCAACAAATTTGAATTCCGTGCTGTAGGTTCGTCGCAATCCATATCCTTCCCTGCGACGGTGATAAACACGATCGTGGCCGAAAGCCTCGACTACTTGGCCGAGAAGATCAAGAAGGTAGGCGGCAAAAACCTTAACCAGGCTGTTTTCGCAATCCTCAAAGACGAGATTAAGGCCATCAAGCCCATCCTGTTCAACGGTGACAACTATACCAAGGAATGGGAAGAGGAGGCGTCCAAGAGGAAGCTCCCCAACGACAAGACTACTCCTGTCGCTCTTAAGGCCCTCATCACAAACAAGGCTCTGGACCTGTTCGAGAAATATGGTGTCCTCTCCAAGGTGGAACTCAAGTCCCGCTACCTCATCCACCTGGAGAAATATATCAAAGACCTGGAGATAGAGGTCAAGTGTCTGAATAACATCTGCATGAACCACGTTATCCCGGCTGGTACAGCATATCAGAAAGAGCTGGCAAAGGCCGTTGCCCTCACGAAAGAAGCTCTGGGTACCGGCGTCGATACGGTGGCCCAGAAGGAAATCCTCAAGAAGATTGTCGCCCTGTTGAACAAAATATATACGGGCAACAAGGAAATACTGGCAACGGTAGAGGGCGCTTCGGCGCTCCACGACGAACAGAAGAAGGCCGAGTTGCTCTGCAACAAGGCAAAAACCAAGATGGATGAATTGCGAGAATATGTTGACGAATTGGAAGGCATGGTCGATGATGATATTTGGCCACTTCCTAGGTTCTGGGAGATGCTCTTTATTAGCTGATACTGTTAGGGAGGTATCCTTATGAACAGCTGCAAGACTCCGAAGGACGTACTGAAGACTGTCAAAGAAAAAAATGTCAGCTTCATCCAATTCTGGTTCACCGACGTTTTAGGGATGCAGAAGATCTTCAGCATCACACCATCGGAGCTGGAAGAGGCCTTGGCCGAAGGCATGGGTTTTGACGGCTCTTCCATTGAAGGTTTTTGCCGAATCGAAGAGAGCGATATGATCGCCATGCCCGATCCCAAGACCTTCTGCCTGATACCATGGCGTCCTTCGGAACGTCCCGTGGCGCGCATGTTCTGCGATATACTCAATCCCGACGGTTCTCCCTATGAGGGTGATCCCCGCTATGTCTTAAAGAGGATACTCAAGAAAGCAAATGATCTGGGCTACATCTTCTACATCGGTCCGGAGCTGGAATTTTTCTACTTCGCCAGCGATTGCGACATCGAATACCTTGATCAGGGAGGGTATTTCGACGGTTTGCCGGTGGACAGAGCAACGGACCTCCGCCGGCAGACGATTTTCGCTCTCCAAGATATGGGTGTACGCGTGGAGTATTCCCATCACGAGGTTGCACCGAGCCAGCACGAGATCGATCTCCGCTTTGACGAAGCTTTGGCAATGGCCGACAAGGTGATG
>JAQULV010000002.1 GCA_028718405.1 Smithellaceae bacterium | reverse complement strand
CGTCGCCGCCACGTTGGTCACACCTGAGGCCCAAAGAGAGATGGGATCCATGTACCCTTCGACCAGGACCAGATAGCCCTTTTCGCGCACGGAGTCTTTCGCCTTGTTCAGTCCGTAGAGGTTCCGCCCTTTCACGTAGAGCGGTGTCTCAGGCGAATTGAGATACTTGGGCTCACCCTTGCCGATGATGCGGCCGCCGAAGGCGATCACGCGCCCGCCCAGGTCCTCAATGGGAAAGATCAGCCTTCCCCGGAAGCGGTCGAAAAAAGTGCCACGCTCCCCTTCCTTCTCTATAGTGAGCCCCACCTGTTCGGCAAGCTTGGCCGGCACCTTCCTGGCATCCAGAAATGATTTCAGCGCGTGCCAGTTGTCGACGGCATAGCCCAGGCGGAACTCCTTGGCAACATCGGCCGTGAGCCCTCTTTTTTTCAGGTAGTCCCTTGCCTCCAGGCCGGCTGAGGAATTAAGATTCGCTGCGAAATGATCGGTGGCAAGCTGCATCACACGCAGTTGCCTCTCTCTCTCACTCAGCTCCTTCTTCTCCTCGGCGGTCATCTGCCGCTCGGGAATCACCACCCCCGTCTTGCCCGCGAGATAACGCAGGGCTTCGGGGAAAGACATGTTGGAGGCCTTCATCAGGAAGGTCACGGCGTTGCCGCCCTCACCGCACCCGAAGCAGTAGAACATCTGCTTGACGGGATTGACTGTGAAAGAGGGCGTCTTTTCCTGGTGGAAAGGGCAGAGTCCTAAGTAGTTTCTCCCCGCCTTCTTGAGGGTCACGTAGTCCCCGACGAGGGAAACGATATCGACCCTGCTCCTGATCTCTTCAACCTTGTCCGCTGGAATGCGACCGTTCAATTAGGATGCCAACCTCATAGGATGCTGCTTCAGGCGGAAAGTCTCGCCTTGACTAGATCTCCCACGAGCTTTCCGTCCGCCCTCGCGGCGAGTTTCGGCATGACCGCCTTCATCACCTTGCCCATGTCCTTGGAACTGGTGGCGCCGACCTCGGCAATCGCCTCATCGATGACCTTGCCGATCTCGGCCTCCGAAAGTTGCGCCGGCAGGAATTCCTGGATGATGGCCAGCTCCGCTGTTTCTTTCGCGACCAGATCGGCTCTGCCGCCTTTTTCGAACTGCTCGATGGAATCCTTTCTCTGCTTTGCCATCTGCGAGAGAAGCTGTACGAATTCGGACTCGTTTACCGCCCTGTGCAAATCAATCTCGCGATTGTGCAGAGCAGTCTTGATCATCCGGAGCGCCGACAGTCTCAACTTGTCTTGGGCCTTGGCGGCCGCTGCCATCTGTTGAGTGATTTTTTCACTGATATCCATTGCTTTCTCCTACAGGATAATCAACTCCGGCCCCGTGTCAAGTACCCCGTCAGGCCAGGTCATCCTTTAATTTCTCGCCCCCCAGGACGTGCATGTGAAGATGCATCACGATCTGCCCACCCTCGGAACCGCAATTGACGACGGTCCGAAAACCCCGCTGCGCCACGCCCTTCTTCTTCGCCACCTCCTGGGCCGCCAGTATCATTCCCTTCATGATCTCGCCGTCAGCGGGCGTCAGGTCCATCAGGGTGGCGACGTGTTGCTTGGGTACGACGATTACATGGATCGGCGCCATGGGTTGGATGTCGTCAAAGGCGAGGACCGTATCGTCTTCGTAGACCTTGCTGCAGGGAATACTCCCCGCGACGATCTTGCAGAATACACACTCATCCATATCCCCACTCCTTCCTTCCTTAAGGTCGATCAACGAGCAGCACCTGTCCTTGCCAGAACCTCCGGCAGGGAAAGGGCACCCGTATAGAGGGCCTTACCGATAATGACGCCGACAACCCCGGCGCCTTCGATTTCCAGGAGCCGATCGATATCTCCAAGTGTCGATACGCCTCCGGAGGCGATCACGGGAATGGAGATCGCCTCGGCCAGACTCTTTGTCTGCTCGATGTTCACTCCCTGTTCCATGCCGTCTCTCTTGATATCAGTATAAACAATGGCGGCAGGGCGGTCATCTTCATAAAGCTTGGCTATCTCCAGTGCGGAGGACGAGCCCAACTCCGTCCAACCCTGCACGGCAACCCGGCCCTCTCTGGCATCGATGCCGATTATGATCCGTCCTTCATGCCTTCGGCATGCTTCCTTGACCAAGGCCTCATCGCGCAGAGCGGCCGTACCCAGAATCGCGTAGTGCACTCCCATCTCAAGGTAGGCCTCGATCGTCGCCATGTCTCTGATGCCGCCGCCCAGTTCCACGGGGACCGTCACCCGGCGTACAATCTCCTCGATGGCGACCCTGTTCTTCGGCGCGCCGTGGAGCGAGCCATCCAGATCGACGACATGAATTCGGCGCGCGCCCTGCTGTTCCCACCGGGCTGCCACATCAGCGGGACTGTCCGAGTAAACATTGACACGCTGGAAGTCGCCTTGGGCCAGCCGTACGCACTTGCCCTCCTTCAGATCGATGGCGGGTATGATCAGCAAATTACTCCCTCGTTTCTTGTTACGCAAAGGGCTTGAGCCCTGCCACGACCTTGTCACTTGGCCACAATCGCGGGGAATGTCTTCATGACATCGTCCATACCGGAGCGCGCCAGTTCCTCCGCCGTCAGCCATCGTCCCCTGTTCTTGATGAAGAAAGATATCTGCGACAGATCTTCGAAAAGCGTCGTCTGGGTCCGGTCGAAACCTCCCCGCCAGAGCATCCTTCCGTCAGACGTCCTTATCAGGTGGATGTCATATGATACGGAAGCAGGTTTCATCACTGAGTAGGCGTAACCCTTTCTTTCCCGGAACCGGTATACATTTCCGATGACGATCGCGTCTGCACCAAGGACCATTCCCAGACGTTTGTATAGCTCCGGGCCGGGGGCGACGGCAACGTCTGCAATCTGCGAATAAGCCTCCATGACGCGCTCCTGTCCCATGATCTCCGTCTTGGCCATCGTCTTCAGCTGTTCCGTAAACATGGCTTCGACCGTCTCTTCGGAATTAGGCGTGATTTCATCGCTCCACGATACGACTCCGCAAACGGGACAGCGGATTGCCTTGCTTCCCCCGGAGGGCAGGACCTGCTCAAAAGGAATGATCGCAACGCGTCTCAGGGCGAGAGGACCCTCTTCCGGCGTAGTTGTGGCCCCGCGGTGGTTACAGCTCCAGATGAAGAAGAGGGCCAGAAACGTGACCAGAAGAGAAATGAAGTAAGTCTTGCCGCGGCAAAAAGATATCACGGTGATTATCAACACCCCCTGCCCGATGATCTTTCCGGAGTTCTGACTTCTCAGAGACTGCCCTTCGTGGACGGAACACCTTTCGCGCGTCCGCTGATAGCGACCGCATTGCGTAACGCGCGGCCGAACGCCTTGAAGACAGCCTCCGCGATGTGGTGGCTGTTCCTGCCGTAGAGAAGATTGATGTGCAGGGTGGACCCACTGCGGTCGGAGAAGGCCTTGAAGAATTCCTTCAGCAGCGCTGCGTCGAATTCACCGATCTTCTTGGCTGCGAACTTCACATTGTAGACGAGGTAAGGCCTGCCGGAGAGATCAAGCGTCACATTGCAGAGGCTTTCGTCCATCGGCACGGTCTCCGCGCCGTAGCGTTCGATACCCTTCTTGTCTTTCAGGGCCTCCCGCACCGCATCGCCCAGGCAGATACCGATGTCTTCGACCAGATGATGGTCGTCGATTTCCCGATCACCCCTGGCCTTCAGATTCAAATCGCAAAGTCCGTGACGAGCGGCGAGGTTCAGCATGTGGTCCAACACGGGGATGGTCGTTGCAATCTTGCCTTTACCCATCCCGTCCAGGTTTATCTCCAACGAAATGTCCGTCTCCGAAGTCTTTCTCTGGATCTTCGCCTTGCGTGCCATAGCCGCCTCACTAGATGACCTTGTTCAGAGGATACTCGATGATACCTTCCGCACCCGCTTCCTGGAGAAGCGGTATCAGATCACGGACGATATTACCGTCCACGATGGTCTCCACGGCAAACCAACCCTGGCTGGACTCTCCCGCCGGGTACAGTCCCGAAACCGAGGGGGCCTTGAGCGAGGGCAGAAGAAGCGTCACCCTTCCCAGATTCTCCTGGGCGACGTTCATCTTCAGGCCGACCTTCCCCATGGCCAGCAGGGACCCCATCAACAGGGTCTTGATCTGCTCGATCTTTCTCTTCTTCCAGGGGTCCGCCCAGGCCTCTTTATTGGCGATCAGTTGCGTGTTGGTTTTCATCAACTCGTGGATGATCTTGAGCTTGTTGGCCCTGATCGTGGATCCCGTTTCCGTAACTTCCACAATGGCATCGACGAGTCCATCCACGACCTTGGCTTCCGTGGCACCCCACGAAAACTCTACATGAACGTTGATGTTACGCTCGCGGAAATAACTCTTGGTAAAATTGACAAGCTCCGTGGAGATGCGTTTGCCCTCCATGTCCTCGAGAGACTTTATCGGCGAATCCTGCCGGACGACGAGGACCCACCTAGCCTGCCGCGCCGAAACCTTGGAGTACACGAGGTCCTGAACGACGACGACATCGGATTCATTCTCCACGATCCAATCTCTGCCTGTCAAGCCCAAATCGAGGTTGCCCTCTTCCACATAACGGGACATCTCTTGCGCCCGCACGAGCGTGCAAGATATCTCGTCATCATCGATATCGGGAAAGTAGCTGCGGCTATCATATGTAATCCGCCAGCCCGCTTTCTTGAAGAGATCGACGGTATTGGCTTCCAGGCTCCCTTTCGGCAGACCTAATTTCAGTACCTTCATTTGTACACTTCCTTCGGATTGAAAACCGGGGCACCAACCACTTCCCAGTCGTCTCTCACCCGGCGGCGATAAAAACAGCTGCGATAACCGGTGTGGCAGGCAGCACCCCCTATCTGCTCCACGAGCAGCAGGACAGTATCGTTGTCACAGTCGATAAAGACGTCCTTAACCAGTTGCACGTTTCCGGACGTCTCGCCCTTGATCCATAGACTCTCTCGGGAACGGCTCCAGAACGTGGCTTTTCCCGTCTCCAGGGTCTTTAGCCAAGACTCCCTGTTCATATAGGCCATCATCAGGACTTCCTTCGTTTGCCAGTCCTGGACAACTGCCGGCACTAAACCGCCTGCTTTATTAAAGTCGGGCTCTTTCATCCCTGCCGAATGTCTCCTTGCGTCTTTAGGCTTGAATTTAAAGGAGGTATGCTAGTTTAAGAATCCATTTTAAGCAAGGTTTTTTTTCTCCCTTGACAGGCCGCTTTTTTGATCTTATTTTGGCGAGAAGTTAATCTCCTCAACAAATACAAGGGAGGCGGATGATGTCATTGCTCGCAGGCGGTGCCTTAGCCGTAGTTCTAGGCCTGATCGGTCTTTTCGAATGGTGGGACCAGGTCGCCGCGTTGCTCATGGGAGGACTGCCCATTGTGCTGGTCCTGGGAGGGGCCCTGGCCGTCTACATCGGTCTCGACGATCTCCAGGAAAAGCTCAAAGAGGAGAGACTCCACCAAGAGGAAAAGATCGAGCGCGCCCGGGAGGAGATTGAGGCAGTGAAGGCCAAGGCCGAGGAATATCGCCAGGAGTTGGAAAAACTGAAAGAGGAATCCCGCCAGCGGACGCTCTAGTCCCCGGCCTACCATGTCTGCCAAATTAACCATCTCCAATCAGGACAGAACTTCGGAATACGTTGCCGTTCTGGACGGCAAAGATGCCGCCCTGCTCTATCCTTTGCAGACTGCGGAGATCGAGATCGAAGCGGGACAGCATGAGTTGACCTTCCGGGAAGGCGAGGAAGCCGAAATTCCGGGAAGCTGCAAGCCCATCTGTTTTAACATCCCCGATAATAAGACCTTCTCCATGAAGGTAATCACCAACCTCCTGTCCATACAGATCCTCGATGCCCAAGGCAATCTGCTGAACGGCAGGCATGGATTTCTGTGCGGCTACGTGGATGAAGGCGTCTACGTGGAAAACCCGATCGCCTGAGGGTTGATGACGATATGCCGCCGGAGCAGACACAAACGGAATCCTTCTGGGGAAAGCTGAGGCTCAGGCTGATCGGCGCCCCCCGGGACATCAACGAACCGTCCCTGTTTCATAAGATTTCACTAATCCCCTTGCTCGCCTGGATCGGTCTGGGCGCCGACGGTCTGTCATCTTCCTCCTACGGGCCGGAGGAAGCCTTCAAGGCATTGGGCCCCCACGTCTATCTCTCGGTTTTTCTTGCCCTGGCGACTGCCCTGACGGTAATCATCATTGCCTATGCCTACTCCAAGATCATCGAGCACTTCCCCCACGGGGGCGGCGGATATATCGTCTCGACACACACGATCAGTGCAAATGCCGGTGTCATTTCAGGATCGGCACTGCTCGTTGATTACATTCTCACGATAACTGTTTCGCTGGCCTCCTGCGGAGATGCGCTGTTCAGCTTTTTGCCGCCGGCATTCCTTCCTTACAAGTTGAGTTTCGTAATCGCGCTGATCGCCTTGCTCGTCGTACTGAACATCCGGGGAGTTAAAGAGTCGATAACCGTTCTCGCTCCCATCTTCGTTGTCTTTGTTGTGACCCACATCCTGCTCATCGGGTACGGGCTTTTCACCCATGGCTCCCAGGTGGGCCCCGTCGTCGCTTCGTTTCAAGAAAGCTACTCCCATGATTTGCTTAGCATCGGAACGCTCGGCATCCTTGCCATATTCCTGCGGGCCTTCTCTATGGGCGGCGGTACCTATACAGGTATCGAAGCCGTCTCCAACGCCATGCAAATGATGCGTGAACCGAAAGTGGAGACGGGCAAAAGGACGATGGTTTATCTTGCCGCTTCACTGGCCATCACGGCTGCGGGTCTTCTGTTCTGTTATGCGTTGTTCGATCTTCACCCCGTTCCCGGCAAAACGCTCAATGCGATTCTCGCCGCGATTACCTTCTCCGGATGGCCCCTCGGTGGCTGGATCGCCTTCATTACGATACTCTCGGAAGGGGCATTGTTGATCGTCGGCGCGCAATCCGGTTTTGCGGGCGGGCCAAGCGTGATGGCAAATATGGCGGTAGATTCCTGGCTCCCCCGGCGTTTCTCGGCACTCTCGGAGCGACTCACCATGCAGAACGGCGTCCTGCTGATGGGAGGCGCGGCTTTGATCCTGCTGCTGTACACGGGTGGGTCGGTTTCGGCGCTCGTCGTCATGTACTCCATCAACGTCTTTCTTACCTTTTCCCTTTCCCAATTCGGCATGATGAGTTTCTTTGTGAAAGGAAGAGAAAAAGACCCCGCCTGGGTCAGGCACGCGCTCGTGCATCTCGTGGGACTTGTCCTTTGTTTGACAATTCTCTTAATCACGGTGTTCGAGAAATTCGCCGAAGGTGGGTGGGTGACGATCGTCATCACTTCCGCAGTCATCGGATTTTGCTATTACATCCGCCGGCACTACTTGAAGGTCCGTAGCGGCATGCGCCAGTTCGAAGAAGACCTGCATGCCATCTCGGCCGGCGGGAGCTACAACCACGATCCCGTGAACCCGCACGATTCCACCGCCATCATCCTCGTCAGCGGTTACAGCGGTTTCGGTCTGCACACCTGGCTGTCGGTGCTGAGGGAGTTTCCCAAGACCTACCGGAACTTCATCTTCGTCTCCATCGCCGAGATCGATTCCGGTTCCTTCAAGGGAATCGCGGAAATCGAAGCTTTGAAGACTTCCGTCCGCGACGGACTGACGAAATACGTCCAGCTGTGTCGTTCGTACGGGTTTCCCGCCGATTACCGGATGGATGTGGGAGCGGACGTCGTCGAAACGGCGACGAATCTCTGCGAGTCGCTGGTGAAGGAATTCCCGAAATCAGTCATCTATACGGGAAAGCTGATCTTCAAGCAGGACCGCCCCTTCCAGAGGTTCCTTCACAACGAGACGGCCTTCGCCATCCAGAGAAGGCTCCAGTGGCAGGGTATCACCACCGTCATCCTGCCGATCCGCGTTGACATCTGAAGGTGTTATGAGACGCGCGGTGATGCGCAACAAAGTACGGGGCGCGTTATTCGCAGCCGTTAGGATCGTTCCAACACTTTCAAATGGCCATCAGGAAAACTAAGGCGGGGACGGCGCGGAAGAAGGCGTTGCGGGCTAGGCGCGCAAGTTGTAAGGAGTGAGGCGTACTATGAGGTACGCCGCAACGACGCGCAGTGATGCGCAACAAAGTCCGGGACGCGTTATTCGCAGCCGTCAGAGGCGTCTGTTGTCAATGACCCTGAATGTCTTTCCCTCCGGCACATCGATGCTGCCCGGCCCCACCAGTTTGACCGCAGCGCTTACTCCCAACACTGATGATATCTTGCGACCGAGCGTCTCCAGAAAGGCCTTCTGTTTTCTCGGATCCTCAAAAAAGACGTTCTCCGTGGCTTCGAGCTGCAACTCAAACTCGTCCAGTGTCCCCTTCCTCTCGACGACGAGTTGATAGCGGGGGTTGCGTTCCCCCAGCGCAACAAGAATGCCGGCGACCTGGGAAGGAAAGACATTGATGCCGCGGATAATGAGCATGTCGTCGGAACGCCCGGCAATTCTTCCAATACGGGCGCTGGTCCTCCCGCAGTCGCAGATCTGATATGACAGCGAGGTGATATCCCTGGTCCGATACCGAATCATCGGAAAGGCCTCCTTGGTAAGCGTCGTCAAGACCAACTCACCGGTACTTCCCGGCGGCAACACCTTGAGGCTTACCGGATCGATGATCTCCGGGATGAACGCGTCCTCGAAGATATGCATCCCCCGCTCGCATTCGCACTCGCCCGCGATGCCCGGGCCCAATATCTCCGAGACTCCATAGTTATCCGTCGCTTTGATGCCGAGTTTCTCTTCTATCTCTTTTCGCATCGGCTCCGACCAAGGCTCGCCGCCGAAGAGGCCGACCCTGAGGGTGAGACTCTTCGGATCGATACGCATCTTCACCATGCGCTCCGCCAGCGTCAGCGCATAACTGGGGGTGCAGACCAAGACCGTGGTTTTGTAGTCGTGCATGATCATGATCTGCTTTTCGGTATTACCCGTACCCATGGGGATGACACTGGCACCGATCGCTTCGGCGCCGTAGTGAAGGCCGAAGGCTCCCGTAAAGAGTCCGTAACCGAAGGCAACCTGAACCACGTCATCGGCGGTGACGCCAGCAGCCGTGAGCACCCGGGCGGTAAGGTTGGACCAGGTCTTGATGTCGTTTTTCGTATAGCCAACGACCGTCGGTTTTTCCGTCATGCCCGATGAGGAATGAATGCGCACGACCTCCCGCAGCGGCACGGCGAACATCCCGTAGGGATAATTCATCTCCAGATCTTCCTTGGCGGTGAAAGGCAGCTTGGAAAGATCGGCAAGGTTTTGGATGTCCTCCGGTACGATATCCAGTTCCTCAAACCGCTTCCGGTAGTGGGTTACATTCTTGTAGGCACGGTTGACGGTGGCCTGGAGTCGCTCCAACTGGAGCTGTTCCACATCCGCCCGTGGCATGCATTCGTAAGTGACGTCCCAGATCTTCATTGCGGCACCTCGCAGTTGATGAGAATCACCTTTCCCAGATTTCCTTTTTGTCCTTACCCAGGTAGGCCCTCTGGACCTCCCGGTTATTCAACAGCTCCGTCGCCTTTTCTTCGAGGATGATCTTACCCGTTTCGAGGACGTAGCCGCGGTCGGCGATCTTCAACGCCGCCTTGGCGTTCTGCTCGACGAGTAAGATTGTCGTCCCCTGCTCGGCCCGCAGGGTCTCGATCACCCGAAATATCTCCTGCACGACGAGCGGCGCGAGCCCCATGGACGGCTCATCTAAAAGCATCAATTTCGGACGCGCCATAAGCGCCCGCCCGATAGCGAGCATCTGCTGCTCCCCCCCCGACAGCGTTCCCGCGATCTGACGCTTCCTCTCTAAAAGTCGCGGAAAGAGTTCGTAGATTCCCTCCAGGTCTTTGCGGATAGCGTCTTTCCCTTCCCGGCCGCGATAGCGCAGATAGGCACCCAGTTCAAGATTGTCCTCAACCGACAGAGGCTTAAAAATCTGCCTTCCCTCGGGTACCTGGGAGATACCAAGCCGCACCACCTTGTCGGCTCCCATCACCCCCAGGGGCTCGTTCTCGAAGAGAACCTCGCCACTGGCCGGCGGTGTCAGGGCGGAGATAGAATTGAGAACGGTGGTTTTACCCGCGCCATTGGCTCCGATGAGCGCCACGATCTCTCCCCTGTTGAGATGCAGTGACACGTTCTTCAGGGCATGGACCTTACCATAGTAAGTATTGATGTTCTTGACGCGCAACATCTCTCAACCCTCGCCCAGGTAGGCCATAACGACCTCTCTGTTTTCCTGGATCTCCCGGGGCGTCCCCCAGGCGAGCTTGCGCCCCAAGTTCAGGACCATGATCTCCTCGCAGATATCCATCACCAGTTCCATGTCGTGTTCCACCAGGGCAATCGTGATCCCCAACTCGCTTATCTTTCTGATTAATCCGGCCAACTCCCGCGTCTCGCGGCTGTTGAGGCCCGCGGCAGGTTCGTCCATAAATATGATCCTCGGTTCCAGCGCCAGGGCGCGCGCGATCTCCAGGATCCTCCCCCTTCCAAAGGGAAGGCTGCCCGCCTCCTGATCGGCGAGATCGCCAAGTCCCGCAAACTGAAGCCAAGAAAGGGCCTTCTCCCGGATGTTCTTTTCCTCTCTGATGTGTCCGGGAAGCTTGAAAGCAGAGGCGATGATGCCGCTTTTCGATTTGGTGTGGCGGCCCACCATCACGTTCTCCAGGACCGTCATCTGCGGAAAGAGCTCTATCCCCTGAAACGTCCGGACCATCCCCATGCGCGCCAGTTTCTCCGGGGCAAGACCCGTAATGTCTTTTCCCTCCAAGAACACTTTTCCCTCGGTGGGAGCGTAGATGCCGGTGATGATGTTGAAGAGGGTCGTCTTGCCGGCACCGTTGGGGCCGATGATCCCGGTGATCTTCCCCGCCGCAAACGAAAAGCTTACATCATCTAAGGCGGTAATCCCGCCGAAGGTGCGGGTGATGGCCTCACCTCTCAACATCGGCGCCCCCCCCTTTCAGCTTCCCGTAGAGCGCTACGGCGGCATCGGGGATCCCCCTCACGAGCCCCCCCGGCATGAACATTGTCATGAGAATGAGAAGTAGGCCGTAGACTATGATATCGTAGTCCTGGAAGGTGCGGAGCAACTCCGGAAGTAGTGTAAGCAGCGCCGCCCCAAGCACCGAGCCGTAGATGCTCCCCAGTCCGCCGATAATGACCATGGTCAGAAGCTCGATCGAAACGTTGAACCCGAACGATGTGGGCGAGATGAACATTACCGTATGCGCATAGAGACTGCCGGCGATGGCCGAGAGCACGCCCGAGATGGTAAATATCTCCACCTTCAGCAGATGGACATCGACACCGAGGACCCGGGCCGCCACCTCCGATTGATGGATGGCCTTCAGCGCCCTGCCGATCCGCGAGTTGGTGAGGTTCACCGCCAAAAGGATCGCGAGCAGGGCGAAACCCCAGATGAGATAGTAATTCTTCAGGTCGCTGTCGAAGACAAAGGATCCCACCGTCAGATTGGGTATCCCGGAAAGACCCGAGGGTCCGCCGGTGACATCGACCGTTTCGTTGAAAAAGATGTAGACGATGATCCCCAATCCCAGCGTGGCCATGGCCAGCGAATGGCCCTTCAGCCGCAGGATGGGAAAACCCAAAACAAAGGTGAGGAGGCCGACGGCACCGGCACCGATCAGCATGGCGACCCAGGGATTCATACCATGGCTAGCGGTGAGCACCCCCGACATATAGGCGCCCAGGCCGTAGAAGGCGGCCTGGCCGAGCGATATCTGGCCGGCGAAGCCCAAAAGGAGATTCAGGGCCACGGCGAGCATCGTAAAGATGCCAACGAAGACCAACACGTTGAGCAGGTATCCGCCCGACACAAATGCGGGAACCACGGAAACGACAATCGCGAAGAGAAGGAACTTCAGAAGCTCGCGCTTCATGGCACCACCCGTCTTTTAGAGCGTCGCCTCATTTATACCCTCTCCGTCTCCCCTTTCCTGAAAAGCCCTTGGGGCCTGAGAAAGAGAATGATCAGCAGGATGAAAAACGCAATCGCGTCTTTGTAGCCCGACGAGACGAGCCCCGCCCCGAGTGATTCGAGAACGCCCACGATGAGTCCGCCGAAGACCGTGCCGATGCCGCTGCTCATCCCGCCAATGATGGCCGCGCAGAAGCCCTTCAGCCCCAACATGACGCCCACGTCGTAGGAAGTCATCGTCAGCGGCGCGATGATGATCCCCGCCATGGAGCCCATAGCGGCGCTGATGGCAAAGGAAAATAGAACCATCCGCTTCACATCGATGCCGACCAGGCGCGAGGCGCGCGCGTTATAAGAACAGGCGCGCATGGCCTTTCCGCTGATACTGTGATGGAAGTACAACCTGTTGGCGGCGATGATGAGAACCGTGATCACAAAGATCCACAAATGCTGGGGAAGGATCGTAGCACCGCCTACAAAGAGCGGCTCATTTCCCGAAAAGGCGGGAAGCGCATGGGTATCTTTTCCCCAGACAAGCATGACGATCCCCCTGATGAGGATGCTGCCGCCGATCGTGATGATGATAAGGGTAATCGGCTGGGCGTCCTTGAGAGGCCTGATGGCGAGTCGCTCAAAAATCACGCCCACCAACGTCGCCACGAGGACTGCCGCCGTAACAGCCGCGGGCAGCGGCAGTACGGCCACGCTGAGGAAGAATACGGTGAGCATGCCGCCCAGCATGACGAACTCGCCCTGGGCAAAGTTGATGATACCAGTCGAGTTATAGATGATGGCAAAGCCGATCCCTATTAGGGCATAGATCGCCCCCGTCGAAAGGCCTGAGAGACAGTATTGAAGTATCTGATCCGATGATGCCATGTCTCAATAAAATAGGCGCAGGTGAGATCTTCACCTGCGCCGTTTTCAATTATCCAAAGATGCCGGACATAAGATTAAAGATCGTTATTTCTTGGCACCCGCCTTGCCGCCGGCCTTCTTGTCCTTGATCAGGACCCAGTCGCCATTCTTGATCGTTACCATGACGAAGGCATCCTTGGTCAGTCCCGCGTGATCGGTCGGGCTGAAATTGAAGATGCCGCCGATACCGTTATAATTGCGCGTCTTCTCCAACTGGGCTCGGATCGCCGCCGGGGTCGCCGCCCCGCGCTCCAGCGCCATCTTTACGAGCGTCATCGCATCCCAGGCATGGCCGCCGAAGTGATCCCCTTCCGCCTTGTAGCGCGCCTGGTACTCTTTCACGTAGCTCATGAGCGCCTTCTTCTGGGGATCGGAGCCGGGGAGCTGATCTGCCACGATCACGTGTCCCGAAGGAATGATGATCCCCGCGGAGGCATCACCTGCCAGTTCAATGAACTTCTTGGAGGAAACACCGTGGCTCATGATGAGCGGCAGCGTAATCCCCAACTGCTTCACATTACGAGCTACGATCGCGGGACCGGGATTAGTACCCCAGCAGATAATCGCCTTGGCTTCGCTACCGCGGATCTTTGTAAGCTGCGCCGTCATATCGGTATCTTTGGGCCCGTAGGTTTCATCGGCCGCGATGTCCACGCCGTAACTCTTGGCCAGACCTTTGAGCTGTTCACGGCCCGAGGAACCGAAAGAATCGGAGACGGTGAGGAGGGCCACCCTCTTGATTCCTTGCGTCTTCAGATATTCATAAATCCGCTGCACGGCAAGGTTGTCGTTCTGCGCCGTCTTGAAGACCCACTTTTTCGCCGGGTCGGTGATCTTGATGCCGGCAGCACAGGAGATCATGGGGATCCCTTCTTTCTCGACGATGGGGATAACGGCCATCGTGTCGCCGGTAGTGCTGGGACCGATGATGGCAACTACCTTGTCGTCCTTGATGAGCCTGGTGGCGGCCTGAACGGCTTTGGTCGCATCGCCCTGAGTATCGTAAACGATCAGGCTTACCTTGCGCCCTTTGATGCCGCCGGCCTTGTTAATCTTGTCTACCACCATAACGGCCGTGTTCCTCTCAGGCTCGCCCAGAAACGAAGCGGGACCGGTCACGGAAAACAGGGCCCCGACTTTGATCGGCTCTGCCGCCACGGTGACGCTCGCCATGGCCAACATCAGACAGAGTACAGACAAAGTTTTGAATATAATCTTGCCCATAGATACCATTTCCCTCCCTTGATAGATTTACATGAAGAAATTTGCGCATATATAGGCCAATCGCCTCCCCATGTCAATCATTGATGTGGCCGCGTGCGGAAAAAAGAACTCCCCTTTCTTCCGGCCCTCCGCTCTCCGAGCAATTGCTCGGAAAATCATCTTGAAACCACTGACACCATGTGATAGGGTCCCGGCAAATCCGCCGTACTGAGGGGTAAGTTCATGAGACGGGGCCTGTCCTTCATCCTGCTCACGCTGCTGGTTTTCTCCGCCAGCGGGTGCGGAATCTTTTTCCACGCGGGCGGTCCCAAACCCGTGACAAAGAAGATGCTCGTCACCGGTTACGACGCCGGCCAAAAATCCTGCGGCTGGAGATACAAGTGGGGCTGCTTTCTGCTGCCCGCCGTTTACGCTTACGGCCCCCACGAGGGGGAGAGAAAGATCGTGGGCGTCACCTCTGACGGCACCAAGGCGAAGCACGGCACTATCGCCGCTGATGTCAGTCGCTATCCTTATGGCACGCGCATGCACGTACCCGGCTACGGCTGGGGAGTAGTCCATGACACAGGCAGCGCCATCAAGGGCGACCACATCGACGTCTTCTTCGAAGACGAAGATGACGCCCAGGAGTGGGGCCGACAGTGGCTGAAAGTAATCATAGAAAAACCGGAGTAGCGGAAAGGAATTGCCATGGAGTTCTTCTTTTCACCTCAAGCGGTCGCTGTCATTGGCGCCACGCCTAACCGTGCGAAGGGCGGCTACGCTATCGTAAGAAATCTCATCCGGGGATTCAAAGGTAAGATATACCCCATCAATCCCAAGTATCCCGAGATAGACGGTATCCCTTGCTATCCCTCCATAGCCGCTGTGCCGGGTCCCATCGACATGGCCATCGTCTTCGTCCCGGCCCGCCAGGTCCCCGCCGCTGTGGAGCAGTGCGCCGCCAAAGGGATAAAGGGTGTGATCATTGAATCGGGCGGATTTGCGGAAACGGGACCGGAGGGGCAGTCTCTTCAGCAGGCCTTGATCGACACGGCCAAGAAGACGGGCATCCGACTCTGGGGTCCCAACTGCATGGGACTGGTCGACGCCGTGAATCAGCGCGCCTTCTCCTTCATGAACCCGAGAGCGCTGGAGGCGGGTCTGGTCCCCGGCACGGTATCGCTCGTCGTCCAGAGCGGCATGCTCTCTGCGGGATTCCTCATGGACATCATGAGTCACGGCATCATGGGGATCAGCAAGGTTTGCTCCATCGGCAACAAGATCGATGTCAACGAGTGCGATCTGCTCAAATTTTTCCTGAAGGACCCCGACACGAAGGTGGTCGGCTTTTACCTGGAATCGATCCCCGAGGGGCGGCGTTTCATCGAGCTCTGCCGCCGGAGCGATAAGCCCATCGTCGTATTGAAGGGCGGCAAATCCAGGATGGGCGCCGAGGCCGCCAAGAGCCATACGGCGTCGCTCGCCGGAAATTCCCGCGTCGTCACCGACACGCTGGCCCAGGCCGGCGTCACCGAGGCCAAGGACTTCAAGCAGATGATGGATCTCTGCCGTACCTTGGCGCTGGTTCCGCCCCCGAGAAAGAAACAGACAGGCCGGATCGCCATCCTCACCTTCAGCGGCGGGGCCGGCATCGTCTCGGCCGATTTCCTCGAAGAGCTGGGACTTTCCGTAGCGGAGCTCTCGGAAAAGACCAAGAAAGAACTGGAAAAGCTCTACCCGGAATGGATGCCCGTGGCCAATCCCGTCGATCTGTGGCCCGCTATGGAGAGACACGGCGGCACGGAGGTCGATGTCGCCACGACGGCGCTTAAGGTTGCTCTGGATGACCCCAACGTGGACGGCGTGTTTCTCCACGCCTTCGCCGGAAACGTCCGCATCAGGTTCGACATGGAAAGGGCCGCTGAATTCGCGCGAGCTGCGGGAAAGCCTGTGTTTATCTGGCTGATCGGCGTTCGCGACGATATCTTCGGTTTTCAGACCGACGCCCTGGCTCAGGGGATACCCGTCTTCCAGGAGGTATACCGCGCCGTCGAGTGCATGGCCGCGGCCTTCCACCAGAGACGCCCCGAGGAAAGGATAAAGAAGATACCCAGGGGAGAAAAGGTCGTTCTTGCCAAAGGACTC
>JAQULV010000001.1 GCA_028718405.1 Smithellaceae bacterium | reverse complement strand
ACGAGCGCCATGCAAACGAGGGTTATTTTGATCTCCTGCGCATAGGCCACGGCGTCGATGAAACGCGATCCCATCCAGTTGCCGAGGGAAACCCAGAGCGAAACCACGGTGATCGCCGCCAGGAGTTCCATCCCGATGAAGACCTGCGGCTTCACGCCGAGCGCTCCGGACGCGGCGAAGATGGCAACGCGGAGCCCCGGAAGGAAGCGCCCGCAGAAGCAGATCAAGGAACCGTTGCGACCGATATGAGTCTCCGCCCACAAGACGCGTGATTTCGTAAAGACGTTCCGCAGGACCGGCAGTCGAAATACCTTCGCGCCCAGATGCCGTCCCAGGAAGTAGAGCGTCCAATCGCTGGTGACAATGCCCGCCAGGCCCGCCGCCGCCGCAGTGCTTGCCGTGAGCTGCTTCGTCGCGGCCAGTACCCCCGCTGAGATCAGCGTGATCTCTTCCGGCACCGGGATACCCGCGGCACACGCCAAGTAGATGCCGATCAGCGTACCTATATTCCCTGTAAAAAGGGAAAGATCGGCCATTCTAAGAGGCTCCTTTCCCTCGTCCGGACTTCGCGCCGTTTGCGGAGCGGTGAACAGGTGCGACGGAAGGATCCTTCTTTCCCCTCGTCATTTTCAACGCCTTGCGCAGGGGAGCGGCGGTCAGATCGAAACTGTCCTTGAATCTCCTTTCGATCGCACCCAAGACCGCACTTACTTCGGCCGCGAGTTCATGGCGCTTCTGTCCCGCCTCCGAGAGCCCTTTCTCAATGACACTCTGGAACTCCGACAGCTTGCTGATGAACTGGGAGAGTTGCTCCGTCTGTCGTTCGCGGAAATTCAATGCCCCGTACTCGCCCATCAGGTCTTCAAAGGCGGACCGCAGCGTGAGTCCGTTTTGTCCGGTGATGATGCCTTCCGCGTGCTCCATCGATATTCTTGCCACGTCGTAACAACGCTCGATGAGAAAGATGAATTCCCGGGTGACCTGTCGATCGATTTTTTCCTTGTAGGCCGCGAATTGCATCATCTGACGAGCGGTAATCAGTTGCTTCATCTCCTCGAAGAGAACGCCCTCTATTCTTCTGGCCTTCTTGCGTGAACGATCCAGATCGTCCGCCGCCGACGTCGACAGGCGTTTGTTCAGATTCTCATAATAGATACGATCGTCGCCGAAGTAGCCCGTCAACTGCCTTTTGACCGCCTTCTCGATCTTCTCGGGATCGGTGTTGGTAATGATCTGCGTCAGTGCTCGCACCGGCTGTCCCAACGAAAGGGGAAAACGAGAAAAGCGGTACGAGGCCTGCGAGCCGGGAAGCCGCCGGTAGGCCACCAGTTCAGTCTCGCAGTGGAGATCGTCTTCAAAGGCGCTGCGCGCCCTGTCAAAGATATCCAGCGGCATGGTGACGACGCTTACCGGCCCTTCCATGTACTGGAGGCGGTAGCCGCCGGCGTGAAGGATCCGGACTACGAAGTCCGCGCAATTCGCTTTGATCCTGTTCCAGTTGCACTCCCCCGCCCGAAATTCCTCTTCGATCTTCGCCGCCTCGGCATGCATCCTTTCGAGGGATGCCGGCGCCACACCGGCGACGCGCAGGCCCAGTGTATCGCGCCCATAGGCCATACCGTACGTACTGGTATGATCCTGACTTCCCACGGGCGGCTCTACCCCGAACAGGTATTCCGCCAGGCCGAGATTTTGTAACAGCGGTCCCTCCTCGGACCGAGTCATGTGGTTCGAACTGTAGACCGTAGCTCCGACGCGCAGGGCAATGTGCCCGAAGGGATTCTCCATGACGATCCGTTCATCCTGCTTCGAGGTCGAATAGGAGAGAAGAACCTCGACGTCGGCCGGGGCGTCGGCCTCCAATCTCGCCAGTGCCTCCTCAGCGTTCCGGACGGCAAGCCCTTTCTCCACGCCGAAATCGGCCTCCGGGAGCCGAGCCTTGATGCTCTCATCCAGGGCGAAGCGGGCTATCTTGCCGATGTCCATGTTGGCCTGAAATTCCTGCTGGGCTGCCAACATCGCCGCCTGTTTATCTCGATCGTGAAGCAGCTCCAGCACTTGGGCTCCCACCTCTTTCACGTCGGTGTTGAATCGCGCCATCCCCAGTTTGGAGAAAAGCTCTGCGTTCTCCCGCTCATGGCCGCTGATCACGTTCAACAGGATGGTGGGTTTACCGAGCGTGAACGCCTCGGCCGGGGAAAGGCCGCCGGCTTTCGTAATGAACAGATCGGAGGCATAAATGAATGAGACGAGATCCGCCTGCGGGATAAACCCCAATATCTCCAGTCTGACGAGCGACGAGAGGCGGCGCTGAAGTTTCTCCAGGGCCCGTCTTTGCTTTTCGTTGCAGCCGCACACGGCAATGACCTGGAGCGACTCCGTCGTGTGTGCGGCAATACTTTCGACGACACCGGCGAAATCGGCGGCTCCCTCCTTGCCACTGGCAATGGTGATCGTCTTGATCTCGGGGACGAAATCCAGCCGTTCCAGGCATCGCTTGCCTCCAGCTTCGGTTCCGCCGGGAACATTCACGGGCATCCCCGTCGTTTCTATCAATTCCGGGGGAATGCCAGCCGCGAGCCAGCGGCTCGTCAGTTCCGGATGGGCAAGAAAGGTCCGATCGATGCGTAGCGAAATTCTGGGGAAATATCCTTCGAAGTAATCGGTGTGGAGCCATCCGATCTTTATCCCCGGGAGGAGCCCTTTCTCCCGCAGGTTCCCCAGCACCTGGGCGGACCCGTAATGGGTGGCCAGGATGGCGTCGGGCGCTTCGGCATTCAGGTACTCAATGACCTTCTCCTCAGGATAGTCGTGCGGCAGCGAGGACAGCGAGCCCGCGCTGTTTCCTTTCTCCTGCAGGGAAGTGAAGAGATAGTCGAACAGTCCCGGTAGATTCTTGGCGATGAACCAGTAGAGCTTCTCGTCGAGCACGCGCCGCATCGGGTCCATGAAAGCGCGGATGTCTTTCTTCAGCACGATGACCGAGGGGTCCTGCCGCGTGATTTCCTTTTCGATGGCTTGAGCCGCACTGATATGCCCCTGCCCGATGGAGGAGAAAAAAATGACGATCTTCATGTCCCGATTCCCGTATCTTAGTTGCTCATCGCCCCTATTCAATTGAACGATTATCGTTCTTGCGCGCACTTAATGCATTAATCATCCTCTGTCAAGTCGATTCCATGGTCCTCAGGACGGGACTTCCGTGAAGGTGCGTCGCTGCTTGATAGATTTCTTCCGGAGGGTTGCCGTTCACATGACCGCCGAGAAGAGGGAAGATACCTCAGCCCGCAGCGGGCGATCATGTGTCTTTCGTCGCTGGCGAAACGAATTTGCATGCACCGGAGACTGAGATCGAGGAAGGGATTTACGGAAAGGGCGAAAAGAACGTTGTATAAGAAAGCCCCCGTGATGCGAACACGGGGGCTTTAGCGCGAGGCGGGAATGTCAGGAACCGATCTCCAGACCGGCCTTCATCATCTTTCTCATCTCCGCGTCCGAAATATCGTCCATGTCCGGATGGGCCTCGGCCGCATGGGCCATGCCTGCCACGACGAGTTTCCTGATCGCCTCATCGTCGCTGTTGGCATCGACCTTCAGTTTTGCGTTACAGGGGGCGGGGCATGTGAAGGAATATTTCATATCTGTCACCTCCTTTCCGTCACATTGCTTGATCGTCGAATCCGGCGCCTACTTGAAGACCCGGTATGATCTTCCCGGAAGCATTGATGTTCGCTTTCAAGATAGAAAACATGCGGGCCACCCGCAATCGGGCAAAGGCTGATTCGTCCTCTTAAAATGTATTACCGTCGCGTCGTGATAGGCTGACACCCACATTTCTAAGTCAGCTATGGATGTTCCTTATAGGGGAATGAAACAAAAAAAGAGGCAAAGAAAATAATTCTTGCCTTTCTAAAAATTGGTTGTATTATACAACCATGACCGGAAAGAAAACCGAATTCGATAACATCATGGAGATCCTGGTCGGTCTCTCCCAGGGGCTGCGCTGCTGCCGTCAGGACGGGGCCTTCTGTGAAGGCGTCACCTTCCATCAGTTCATCATCCTCGATGCGGTGGCCAGAAAGAAGGAGCTGCCGATGGCTAAGCTTCACGAACTTCTGGCCGTGCAGAAGAGCACCACGACGCGCCTGGTCGGGCCGCTGCTCTCGCGGGGGTTGGTTGACCGTGTTGCTGCGGACCATGATTCCCGCGCTGTGAAGTTGGTCCTCACCGCCGCGGGAGCGGAAACCCACCGTGCGGTCTGGCGTTGCGTCACCGATTTCTTCCGCGGCGTCATGGCAAACATCCCTGCGGAGAAGAGAAAGGAAACGCTGGAGGCCGTCAGAACCTTCTCGCAGGCCTTAATGAAGAACCCGGGCGGCAGTTGCTGCCGGTAAACGGAAGGAGCGGAGCAATGAATTGCTGTGAAAATAAACCGGACCCGGCCACGCTGGTTCAACTCCCGTTGGCCGGGCAGACATCCTGCGGGTGTGAGGCGGCGGAAGAACCTACGGTGCCGCCGCGGCTCGAGCAATCTTTTGTAACGGGATCGGTATCGACGGCCGTCGGAGTCGTCCCCGGCGTCACGGGCATCCTCACCCCGCGCGACCACTGGGGATCGATCAAGGCCCGCTGGGGCGTGGGCCGCATGAACTATGCGGTCGACCCGGGCCTTTACGCCCTGGGACATCCCGATGACAAATCTCCTGTCTTCGTGAGCGCCAACTACAAGATGAGCTTCGACATCCTGCGCGGCGCCCTGGCCGGAAAAGATGCGTGGATCATGGTTCTGGACACAAAAGGCATCAACGTCTGGTGCGCCGCCGGTAAGGGAACCTTTGGAACGGAAGAGCTCGCGCGCCGGATCGGCACCAGCCGCCTGGCCGAGATTGTCAGCCACAGAGATCTGATCCTCCCCCAACTGGCAGGCCCCGGCGTTGCCGCTCACCTCGTCCGGAAACTCACCGGCTTCAAGTGCCACTTCGGCCCCATCGAGGCGCGGGACATCCCCGCCTACCTTGACACCGGCTTGAGGGCCACGGAGAGGATGCGGCGAAAGACCTTCACTCTGAAAGAGAGAACGGTCCTCATCCCCATCGAGCTCGTCGCCGCCACCAAGAAACTGCTCCCCGTTCTGCCGGTCGCCATTGTCATCGGCGGCGTCGGCGGACCGAAAGGCTTTTTCGAAAACGCCATTACCTATGGAGGCTTTGCCGCCCTATCTCTGCTGGCGGCGGTACTGGCGGGCACCGTCCTGGTTCCCCTGCTTCTCCCCTATCTTCCCGGCCGCGCCTTCTCCTGGAAAGGGGCGTCGATCGGTACCGCCATGGCCCTTTTGGTCCTCTATCTATGGGGACCGAACCTCTCGAACTGGGCGGGTCGAACAGAAGTAATCGCCTGGCTGCTGATCATCCCGGCGTTGGCCGCGTACCTGGCCATGAATTTTACGGGATGTTCGACCTACACCTCTCTCTCCGGCGTGCGCCGGGAGATGCGCTTCGCCCTGCCGTTGCAGGTCGCCGCCGGGGCGTCGGGCTTCATGACCTGGGTCCTGTCCAGGCTTATCGCTTAGGAGTTGAATATGGAAAGGTTCACCTATCTGAAGGATGTCGTAACGCTTGGTCTCAATGAGGGTCTCTGCACAGGCTGCGGAACGTGCCTGGAGGTCTGCCCGCACGGCGTTCTGGAGATGAGAGAAAAACGTGCCGCCATCGTCGCGCGCGACGCCTGCATGGAATGCGGTGCCTGTATGAGGAATTGTCCCGCCGGTGCTCTGTCGGTCAACGCCGGCGTGGGCTGCGCGGCGGCCGTGATCAACTCCCTGCTGGGAAGGACAGGCGGCGATTGCGAATGTCAGGTGGAACCATCCTGCGGCGGCACGGGGAGTTCCTGCTGCTGAAACGACAGACCTATCCCTTCGTCTCTTCGTCCATTTCCTGGAGATAACGGCGGATCTTCATCTTGATTGCCTCGGGGATCTTGATGCCGATGGACCGGAGCCTCTCTTCATACTTGCTGAAGGAGCGAACGTGCTGAGCCGTGGTCACGAACATCTTCACATAGGCGCGGATGCTCCCTTCCATCTCCTTGCGGAATTCCTGGTCGGCATTTAGGAGGTCCTCGAGCGGAGAGATGACACGGTAATTGACGGGACGGCAGATCGTCCGGTAGGCGACGAAGCGCTGCGTCGCTTCGCACTCGTAGTTCTTCTCGCGGATGCTGCGCTCGACGGTATCCAGGTTGATGCAATCGACGATATCGAACTTCAGTTGCTCGCCCAGGATGTCCTGCAACATCTCTTTCACTTCTCCATAGCGGGGACAGCGGCAGTAATCACCGCTGACGCAAGTGTCGGACTCCTCCGATCCGCAGCGCAGATACAGAACGAAGTCTATATCGGAGCCCGATTCGGAAAGCCCCACATTGACGGAGCCCACGACGTCCATGGCGAAATTATCGCGTCCCCCTTCTTCTATGAGGCGGGACGCCTTCTCCAGGCGGTCGATGCGCTCCTCCGCCTCGTTGGTCTGGAACATCCGGAAGAACTGTTTGATCTCATTGTAGAGGACAAACTCCGGGATATGGGAAGACTTCACGGTCTTCGCGTCGTAATTCTCCCGGCGCTGTAGCGCGCTGTATCTTTCCTTATCGATGATCTCCTCCTCCCAGCCCCCATTTCTCCTGTGGTAGTCGGCAATGTCGTAAACGCGGCCGTCGACAAGTTTCTGGAAGAAGATATCTTCTACCCGGCCCGCCGTAATCTCCACGGAGTAGAAGTGTCCTCCCTCGGCCACGGTACCGTCAACCTGGGTGACGTCTCCGAAATTGGAGGGATTAAGGAAGACTGTCCCTTCCTTTTCAACGACGCCCCACTCGTCGTGGATATGGCCGGACAGACACATGAGCACCTGATGATCGTCGCAGTAGGCGCGTAGTGCCGGCGAACCCGAAGGACCCATGGCCGTGACGTGGTCGTGGATACCGTGGGGCGGCTGGTGCGCGCAGATGATGTCGGGCCTGACGGAAGAGAAGAAGCGGTACAACTCGTTTTGATGGTCGGGGACGCCTTTGCCGGCTCGATACCTGACCACGTAACGCTCGGGGATGCCGGGCGTCCAGGTATCGGCGCCGCCGTAACCGGCGATCTTCAAACCCTCGACCTCGTAAGAGTGAAGGTGGAGGTCGCGCTCGTGGAGGGAGGTGTATTTGAGGTCCATATCGTAGTTCCCGGGCAGACATAAAACCTTTGAATTCTGCTTGAGCGACATCATATTTTCCAGGAACTTGTACTTCTGCTGCAGAACGCGCCTAGCCCGGATCGTGTACTGTTGATACTTGGCGCCCTTCTCCAGGATATCCTCTTCAACCTCGGGCATGTCGAGGAGTTTGTCGACGAAATCCTCGATGAAGACGTCGGTTCTGTCCATCCTCCGGCGCAGGCCGTGAAAGAAGACCTGAAGCTCATGATAGTTGATGGCGGTATTCATGGTGTAGAAAGGGATATCGATGAGGTCTCCCGCAATGATGTAAACGTCGGCGAGCGTCTCATAGAGGAGGGATCTCACCTGTTCGAAGGCGCCATGGACGTCGGTTATGTAGATGAGTTTCATCTGTTCCTCTCTGCAGCGCAATAGTCCCACGAGGAAGTACGTGGGAAAGAAAGATCGCTACTCAAGCGGGATTTCCTATGCTCGGGCAGCGTGGGAAGGCTTTGGTTATATCCCGAGATTGGCGAGCATGGAACAGATGGTGTTCACCGTCTGGACGAGATTAGGGTGTGTCGATTCCAGCTCGCGGACGGAAGATACAAACCCCAACAGAGACAGTTTCACGAGTTCCGGGTCCTTTTGACGCCGCATCGCCTCACGCGTTGACAGGTCGGCAAAGCTAGTGATGCTTTCGGCCTGTTCGCGGTCGGTCTCACAGAGAGTTGAAATCTCCGTCTTCAACTCGGCCATGAGTTCCTGAAGCTCGCGCCTGTTTTCCTCGCCGACGGCCTTCGTGTCGCTGAGCCGCTTGTCAATCTTCTCCAGGGTATCCTTGATCATCACGCGCTCCTGTTCTATGCAAATAAGGATAGACAATATCGCCGGACCTGTCAAGCCGCAGACGTTATCAACTATTTGGATAGCAGCTCTTGATGTTTCTCGGCCAGGGGACCGCCCTTGCGCCAGGGACGGCACGTATCGACGAGGAAGGCGATCACCAGGCCAGCCTGCGAGCGATCGAACCCCTGGGGCTTGCGGGAGCGGAAGGACGCGAAGCCCTGGATAGCGGCGGGCGCCATGGCCAAAAGCAGCTCCACCAGATGCGAGCAGCCCTTGTTGCCGCCGGCAATCTGTTTGACCTTGGCGGTAAAGCCTTTAGTGATGCTCAGGCCCTTGATCTGTTCGAGACTTGTCACCGTCTCCAGGCACTCATCGCGCGGCACAGTGGGCATCTCCACGGCCACGTCTTCGATGACCAGGGTGTGGTGATTGACGAGCAGACGCACGATCATGTGATGAAAGACGCCGGGGGGCTTCACGTCTCCCGTAATCAGGTACGAGTTCTGGAAACGCTCTTCCCGCAGGAAACCCTCGACGACGATCCGCTGATCGTCGCACTCGAAGGTGCTGACCTCAATGTTTCTGCAGTGGACCCTCTTTCCTTTCGCCAGCCAAGGGGACATCATCTTCTCTTTCTCCTGTAATCGTTATGGTAGATCGGATCAGATCGTCCTTATACCATAGCGGATAAATTATCAGCGTAATTTCTTGCTCCCCTCAACTGTCCGCCCGCAGTCGAGCGCCGACCCTAACAGGGAAGACCATAAATCTTGGCGAGGGGGGGATGAGGATGAATTCAGAAGATGCAGCGACCGCGCCAGCTTACGCTTTTCCCGCGGGCGCCCGGAGCGACGAGTTCTCCCATTGTCTGATCGCGTCATAGGCAGCGGCGGGGCTTACCGCGGCGTCCAGTTCCTTAAGCAGGTAACGGTTCTGAAAGCTCCGCGCCCCGGCGGCAAGGAGCTCCAACTGTATCTGTGGATCATAGGCCGGCGCCAGGATCAGAAAGACGTACCCGATGGGCCGGTCCGTGCCGATGTCGCCGATTCCCTCTCTGGCCAAGCCTAGGGCGGTGAGCGGCTTCGTCAGTCCCTCCACCCTGGCGTGGGGGAAGGCCACTCCTTCATTGAAGAAGGTCGTCCCCTGCTCCTCCCGTTTCAAGATATCCTGCAGACACTCCTCGGCTGAAACTTCGGTCTGGCCTCGACAGGCTGAGGACACCAGTCTCTCAATGACAGACCTCTTGTCGGTGGGCTCATTCCAGATGACGATCCTGTCCTCGCTTACCAGGTGGCTGAGCAGCAGATGCCCCGTCGCCGAAGTCGCTCCCTGGCGGCGGCTGGAAAATCCCGCCGTCTGCGATTCTTCTACTGCCGCCAAATCCTCCTCAGCAAGGTTACCCTTTTCTTCTCGGGTGTCCAACATGACGACCGTGATATTTCGCGTTTTATCCAGGATCCGTTCGATCACATTCTTTTTCCCCAGCAGACGCTTCAGGAAGGGGACCGGCGCCGGCGTACCCATGACGATATGGCCTACCCGATACTCCTTGGCAAAACGCGCGACCGTATCGGCGATGTCCTCGCCCTTGTAAGTGAAGACCATGGCCCCCAGCTCCTTTGCCAGGGTCAGCGTCCCGGAAAGCAGGCGCTGCGTGCCCGCGTCAATGACGGTAGCCTCTTCGGCGGGCGTCTGTACATAGACTGCATACCAGTTGCGGTTGAGCTTACCTGCCATCCGCGAGGCGTACCGAAGCAGCATCTCACTTTTCGGCCCGCGGGAGCTGAGACACACCATCACCTGGTCCGGCACCACCGCGATATCCTCCGGCGTGAGGTCATGACGCCGGAGATCGATCTGGGCCGCTATCTCGCGGAGTGTTAATTCCCTCAAGTTCTCCAGATTCGGCGCCCGGAAGAAATTTTCCAGGGCCGTGTTGATCCGCTCGGTCGGATAGACCTTGCCTGCCTTCAGACGCTCGTGGAGGTCTTCGGGTGTTATATCAACGTTGACAATCTGGTCGGCCTCGGCCAGAACGCCGTCAGGAAGCCGCTCGCGTACCTTCACTCCCGTCGTTTGTTCCACGGTATTGAAAAGGCTCTCCAGATGCTGGACATTCAGGGTGGAGATAACATGGATGCCGGCCGCCAAAAGATCCTGGACGTCTTCATAGCGTTTGTCGTTTCTGCTCCCGGGTACGTTCGTGTGGGCGAGCTCGTCGACGATGGCGACCTGGGGTTTTCGCCTGAGCACCGCATCCAGGTCCATCTCTTCGGCGACAATGCCGCGGTAATTCCGTCTCTGGCGGGGAACGACCTCCAGTCCCTCCAGGAGCCTCGCCGTGTCTTCGCGGCCGTGGGTTTCCACAAGCCCCACCACGAGGTCGATACCTTCCTCTTTAAGTCGCCGGGCCTCTTGAAGCATCTGGTAGGTTTTGCCGACGCCCGCGGCATATCCCAGATACACCTTTAGCCTGCCGCGTTGCGTGCGGCGGATCATCCGCAAAAAGGCATCCGCTCTATCTTGCGCCATGGGACCTCTCTTTGTCATCCAGCGCGAGATTCAGCAGCAGGACGTTAATCCGTTTCTCGCCCAGCAGTCCCAGATCACGACCTTCCGTTTTGTCAGCGATCAATCTCCTGATCTCAACTGCGTCCATGCCTCTGGCCCGGGCGACACGGCCCGCCTGGAGAAGGGCGTTAGCCGGGCTGATATGGGGATCGAGGCCGCTGGCCGAGGCCGTGACGGCGTCGGCAGGAATCACAACTTCCGGTGCGAGTCCGTTCTCTTGCCGGTAGGCGGCGCAACGCTTCGCCACCATTTCCACAAGTTGACGAGAGGTGGGACCAAGGTTGCTTCCCCCCGAGGCAGCAGCGTCGTATCCGCGGCCCGCTGCCGACGGCCGGGGATGAAAGTAGGCCGGGGACGTAAATTGCTGCGCGATGAGAGCCGAACCAACAATCTTACCCTTGGCGGTAATAAGAGAACCGTCCGCTTTTTCGGGGAACAGACCCTGTCCAATCGCCCAGACGAGGAGGGGATAGATGCCGGAAACGATGATCCCCAGGCAGATGACCGCGATCAGTGAGATGCGCAATTCGTCGATCAGTTTTTTTATCACGGTTCCTTCCCTCCTAGGCCAGGCGCAGCCAGATGACGATCATATCGATTAGCTTGATGCCTGCGAACGGCACGATGATCCCCCCCAGCCCATAGATCAAGAGGTTGCGCCGCAACAGCTTGGACGCGCTGAGCGGTCGGAAGCTGACGCCCTTCAATGCCAGGGGGATCAGCGCGATGATGATCAAGGCGTTGAAGATGACGGCCGACAGGATCGCGCTGTGGGGAGAGGCCAGTTTCATGATGTTGAGGGGGGCAATCATCGGGTACAGACCAATCAAAAGCGCCGGGATGATGGCAAAGTACTTGGCAACGTCGTTGGCAATACTGAAGGTAGTGAGCGCTCCGCGCGTGATGAGGAGTTGCTTCCCGATCTCCACAACCTCGATGAGTTTGGTTGGATTGGAATCGAGATCGACCATATTACCCGCCTCCTTCGCCGCTTGGGTGCCGGTATTCATCGCCACTCCGACGTCGGCCTGCGCCAGGGCGGGAGCATCGTTGGTCCCGTCTCCCGTCATGGCCACCAGGTGCCCCAGCGACTGTTCCTTCCTGATGAGGGCGAGTTTATCCTCGGGCCTCGCCTCGGCCAGGAAGTCGTCCACGCCCGCCTCGCGCGCGATGGTCTCGGCGGTGATACGGTTGTCACCGGTGATCATGACCGTCTTTATCCCCATGGTGCGGAAGCGCGTGAAGCGGTCCTTGAGCCCCCCCTTTACGATGTCCTTCAAATGGACAACGCCCAGAACACGCTGTCTCTCGGCAACAACGAGCGATGTTCCTCCCGAGCGCGAAACCTTATCCACCGCCTCTTCGACCTCCGGCGGAAAATCATTGCCCGTAAAGGCTTTAATCGCATCGGGGGCACCCTTGCGGATCTCCCGGCCATCCACATCGACGCCGCTCATGCGGGTATGCGCCGAAAAGGCGATAAAATTCGCATGCGGCATCTCGGCGATGGATCTTCCCCGGAGGCCGAAGTCCTTGGCCAGAACCACGATACTCCTACCCTCGGGGGTTTCGTCGGCCAGCGATGCCAACTGGGCGGCGTCGGCCAACTCCTGCACTGCAACGCCCGGAGCCGGTAGAAACTCCGTCGCCTGGCGGTTTCCCAAGGTGATGGTCCCTGTTTTGTCCAGCAGCAGGACGTCCACATCGCCCGCCGCTTCGACGGCTTTGCCGCTCATCGCCAGAACGTTCTTCTGCACCATACGGTCGATCCCGGCAATTCCGATGGCGCTGAGCAATCCTCCAATGGTTGTGGGGATCAGGCAGACGAGCAGGGCCGTCAGCACCGTTACCGACAGGGACAGCCCGGCGTAGGTCCCCAGGAGCTTCAAAGTCAAAACCACCACGAGGAAGATAATGGTCAGCGCCGAAAGGAGGATCGTAAGCGATATCTCGTTGGGCGTCTTCTGGCGCTGCGCTCCCTCGACGAGACTGATCATGTGGTCCATGAAACTCTCGCCGGGGTTGGCCGTCACCACCGCCTTGATCTGGTCGGACAGAACCCTGGTACCGCCGGTGACGGCGCTGCGGTCGCCTCCCGCCTCGCGGATAACGGGCGCCGACTCTCCCGTAATGGCCGATTCGTCCACCGTGGCCACCCCTTCGATGATGTCCCCGTCCGCGGGGATGATCTCGCCCGCTGAGACCACGAAGACGTCGCCGCGGCGCAGCATCTCCGCCGGGATCTTCTCAACGGAACCCAGCGCCAGTACGCGGTTGGCGGTAGTGCGCGTGCGCGTCTTTCTCAGGGAGTCGGCCTGCGCCTTCCCCCGGCCTTCGGCCATGGCCTCGGCGAAATTGGCAAAGAGCACCGTGAACCACAGCCACAGCGCTATCTGAACTCCGAAGCCCAAGGGCTCCGTGGGCGGGCGGAAGAAGAGCCCCGCGGTGGTAAGCACTGCTCCGACTTCGGTCACGAACATCACGGGGTTTTTCATCAGCGTCCGGGGATTCAACTTCCGCAAGGAAGATAGGGCCGCATCGGAGATGATGTCTCGATTAAGCAGGGCATGTGATTTTATCGCCATAGATCTTTTTTACCTTTGTCTAAAACAACAGTGTCGAGTTCATCATGATGAAATGCTCCACAATCGGCCCCAAGGCCAGGGCGGGAAGAAACGTGAGCGCGCCGACGATGATGATCGTCCCGACCAGAAGCAAAACGAAGGTCATGCCCGCCACAGGGAAACTCCCCCCGTGGGACGCGACGATCTTCTTCTTCGCGAGATTCCCCGCCAAGGCGAGGACAAAGACCATGAAGAAGAAACGTCCTACGAGCATAGCCACACCCATGGTCGTATTCCACCAGACGGTGTCGGTGTTAAGACCGGCGAAGGCGCTCCCGTTGTTTCCCACGGCGGAAGAAAAGGCGTAGATGATCTCCGTCAATCCGTGGGGACCGGCATTGTTCAGAGACGACGTTCCCCAAGCGCTCGCCGCCGCCCCGGCGGCGAAGACGAGGATCGTCACGCAGGAGGTAAGCACCGCCAGGACACTCACCTTGACATCGTAGGCCTCGATCTTCTTGCCCAGGTATTCAGGCGTCCGCCCTACCATGAGCCCCGCCAGGAATATCGCCAAGACCACGAAGATCAGTATCCCGAAAAGCCCGGCGCCGACGCCGCCGAAGACAACCTCCCCTAATTGAATGTTGAACAGAGGAACCAGTCCGCCCAGAGGCGTGAAGGAATCGTGCATCGCGTTGACGGCCCCGCAAGAGGCGTCGGTGGTGACGGTCGCAAAGAGCGCCGTATCGAAGATGCCGAAGCGCAGTTCCTTTCCCTCCATATTGCCCGCCGCGGCATCTATGCCCAGGGCTGTAAACCGAGGGTTGCCGGCCGCTTCCGCCCACCAGCAGGCCGTCGCCCCCGCGGCAAAGAGCATGAACATGGCTGCCCATATGGCCCAGCCGTGGCGTCGGTTATTCACCATCCTCCCCAGGTAGTAGGTGAGACCGCTGGGAATGAGAAAGATCGAAAGGATCTGAATGAAGTTGGAAAGCGGCGTGGGATTCTCATAGGGATGTGAGGCGTTGGCGTTCATGAAACCGCCGCCGTTGGTGCCCAGCATCTTGATCGCCGCCTGCGAGGCTACCGGTCCTTGGGCAATGTCCTGGATCGCCGCCTGCTGCGCCGTGGGCGATGACCCGAGAATATGCTGGAGCTGTGCGGCCTCGACGGTCTTCGCCTGCGCGTAGGGATGAAAATTATCGATGACGCCCTGGGAGACAAGAAAGACCGCGTAGAGAAGGCACAGCGGAATCAGGAGGTAGAGATTGACGCGCACTAGGTCGACCCAGAAATTACCGATCGTCTTGGACGTCTGGCGGGCGATCCCCCTCACCAGTGCCGCGGCGACGGCAATGCCGGAAGCGGCGGAGAAGAAGTTGTGGCTGGCAAGGGCAACCATCTGGGAGAAATAGGACAGGGTCGATTCGCCGCCGTAGCTCTGCCAATTGGTATTGGTCGTGAAACTCGCGGCGGTATTGAAGGCGAGATGCTGCGCCACCCCCCCGAATCCCTGGGGATTCAGAGGCAGATGATTTTGTAGCCGCAGGATCAGATATGTAAGAATAAGACCGGCAAGACTGAAGAGCAGAAGCGAGACGGCATATTCCTTCCAATCCTGTTCCTTCTCAGGTTCGATGCCGAAAAGGCCGTAGAGGATTCGTTCTAAGGGCTTGAGAAGAAAATCTAGGAAGGTCTTTCCGTCGGCGTCGAGAACACGCACTAGATAGAGCCCCACGGGTTTCGTGAGTACGATCAGAAGGGCGGAGAACACCGCCAGTTGCAGCCATCCATAGATATCCGTCATGAGCCTCGCCTCAGAATTTTTCCGGCCTGATCACGGTGATAAAGAGATATACGATCAGGAGCGCCCCGATGATACCGACTGTTATTTCCAACATCTCAGAACCTCGCACAGGCCTCGATCAGCAGCAGGCAAATCGCAAAGAAAATGACCGAGACAGAAAGATAGACGATATCCGGAAGCATCAGCGCCCCTCCTCTGTCGTTCCGTCGGCCTTTGTCAGGGTGAAGGAAAAGGTTGTGCCCTTTCCTTCCTCACTCTCCACATGGATGGTTCCTCCGTGCGCCTCAACGATATCCTTGGCAATGGCCAGTCCCAGCCCCGTTCCCGTCCCCCGCTCCTGGTCGGGAACGCGGAAAAACTGTTCAAATACCCGGTTCAGGAACCGGGAGGGGATACCCGTTCCCGTATCGGCAACCGAGAAACGCACTGTCTCTTCCTGCGCCTCAGCAGAGATGGTAATGCGGCCACCGGGAGCCGTGTAACGGAAGGCGTTGGACAGAAGGTTCGTAAAGAGGTGGCCGATCTGTTCGGTGTCAGCGCACACCGGGGGGAGATCGTCGGCAAGCCTCACCTCCAAATCGATCCCGCCGTCCTGTGCCGCTCTATGAAAAGATTCCGCCGCTTCGCGGACGAGGTCCCGGGAGGATACGGGTGTGCAGGCCATGCTCAGTCCGCCGGATTCGATACGACTCATATCCATGAGGCTGGTCAGTATCTTCTCCAAGAGATCGCTGTCCTCTCGGGCCGCCATCAGCAGCTCCGCCTGCTTTTCGTTCAAGGGCCCCACCTTTTCTTCGAGCAACAGGTGGATGGCCATCCGAACGGAGGTGAGCGGTGTTTTTAGCTGGTGTGATACCGTCGAGACGAGCCCCCCTTTCATCTCTTCTACACGGCGCTTCTCCGTTATGTCCTTCAGCGTCAGAACGACGCCGGTCAGGTCGCCCCGCCGGTCGTTGATGGGGGCCGCGTCGGGCTGGAAGAACCGCTCTTCGCCGCTGACAAAGCGCTGGAAGAGTTCCTTCTTCCTCTCAATGTCTTGTGGAGAATCGCCTTGGACGATCCCGTAGAAAAGCTGTTTGATGGGAGTGTACGACAGGTCTTGGACACGGATGCCGGGTTTCAGCCCAAAGACGTTACGGGCCGATTCCGTGGAGACCTCAACCTTTCCCTCGGGATCGACGATCGCGACGGCGTCGGGCAGGCTGTTGAAGGCTTCTTTCGTCGCCTGTTCCGTGCGCACGAGCTTCTCCCGCTCGACGCGTCTCGATTCGCGCAGGGCCGCCGTCATGGCATTGAAAGCCTCCGAGAGCCTTCCGATCTCGTCTTGGGAATCGGTATGGACGGTGAGTTCCAGGTTTCCCGATCTGATTTCCTCGGCGGAGGCAATCAAGCGATCGATGGGGCGCAGTATCCATTTTCTGATGAAGAAGATGAACGTGAGGGAAATAAGCGTTCCTAAGAGAAGGAAGATATACATCTGGCGGCGGGCGGAGGCGGCCTCCCGGCGAGCCCGGTCGTTGGCGAGGTTCATGTTGTCCTGATTCATCGTCAGGATCGCGTCGGCCGTCGCCTTGACCTGTCGGAAGAGGGGAAACAATTCCCGAAAATATCTCCCTTGGCGGACGGCTACGGAAACGGACTGATCCTGCACGCGCGCGAGCGTTGCCTCGTAGCGTACCCAGGAATCCTTCAGCACCGTTGATTTTTCGCCTTCTCCGGGAACCGTTATGTTGTCCAACTCCACCTGCAGTGCTTGGGCAAACCGCTCCCGGTTGACGCGGACGAGATCGTTTCCTTCTCGATCGTTTCCCGCAAAGGTAAAAAGGATACCGCTGTCGATGCGCTCCAAGGCCTCCTTCATCTGCTGACAGGCGATGACGCTGCGGTAGTTCTCGCGGAGAATCACGTCAATCGATTGCCCCAATTGATTGAAGCGAACAATACTCTGCGCGCCGATGATGAGGATGATCAGCAGCAAGCCCCCGAAGCCCAAGGTCATCTTTTGGCGAATGCCCAACATAGCAAGCCCTCCGGCCATGACAGGAGCAATCATTATACCAACGATGATGGCACGCCAACATCGGGAAAACACTTAATTACTTTAAAGGGGAAAAGGAAGGGGGCCTTGCCCGATGCAAGAAAGGCAGGTATTGGCCTTGCAGGATGCAAGGATCAGATGCCGTAAAGTTTGCGGCGCCGCCAGAGGGTGGCTTGGTCGATTCCCAGGATGTCGGCCGCCTCCTGCAGCGAGCGGGTGTTGGCAAGGACCCGGCGGATGTGTTCCTCCTCGATCTTTTCCAATCCCACGGGATCGCCGATCTTTACCTCCGGCTCTGCGACCTTGAGATTGGCAGGGAGATAGTTGCTGCCGACCGGTCCCTGCGGGCAGAGGATCGCCGCCCTTTCGACTACGTTTCTCAACTCGCGGATGTTGCCCGGCCACGAGTAGCCTTGGAGAAGCGCTGTCGCCTCCTGCGTAAAACCGGCAAACGTCTTATGGCAGCTCTGGGCAAAAAATATAAGAAGGCGCTCCGCCAGCGGAATGATGTCGTCGATGCGCGCGCGCAACGGGGGGATATCGACCTGGATCACGTTGAGGCGATAGAAGAGATCTTCCCGGAAATGCCCTTCTCGGACGGACCTGGCAAGATCGATATTGGTGGCCGCGATGATTCTCACGTCGGCTTGGCGCGTGACGTGATCGCCCAGGCGTTCGTATTTCTTGTCCTGGAGAAAACGCAACAACTTCGGCTGGAGCGAAAGAGGCAGGTCTCCAATCTCGTCGAGGAGCAGCGTTCCGCCTTCGCAGGCGCCCAGCCTGCCCGGATTGTCGCGTACTGCGCCCGTAAAGGCTCCTTTCACGTGGCCGAACAATTCGCTCTCCAGCAACTCCTGCGACAGCGACGGACA